>JAFTDZ010000219.1 GCA_017453885.1 Clostridia bacterium | reverse complement strand
TTGATGCGGTTGGCGAACCACATTCAGTTTAGCACATAGGAGCTTTTTTGTTAATCCTGCGACTGCTTGAAGCTAAAGCTTTTTTATTTACCACCGGCATAGCCGGTGGTTTTCTCTGTGATAATAAGAAAAAGCGTTCGGCGCAACGGCGTCAACCCTTTTTCCGTTGTGAACGGCAGGCACTACCGGATTTTTGACGGGCGCGGAAGAAAAGCCCGTTACCGCATAAGTATCGTCCTGCTGAAGTTCGAATGATAAATACTTGTGCGGATCGGCTTCGGTAGAAAGTTTCGCCTTTTTACAGCCCGTAAATAATAACAGGCACGAAAATGCCGCCAAGGCGAAAACAAATATCGTTATCTTCTTCATAACTGCCTCCGCTATTATAGACCGAAAAAATATTAAAAGTGTGACAAAAAATTTTTATTTTTTATAAAACACTCCGTTTTCGCGTGTTTTACGGGGTTTTTCTAAAAAAGAAGGCGGGCTTTATCCGGCAGGTCGAGCACCTTCGAGTTGTCGCCGCGGGCGCGGAAATTTTCCACGTGATACGTTTTGTGCGGAACTATATAAATGCGTTTATCCTTCCAGATCTTGCTCACGTCGCTGCTCAAAACACCCTTTTTGAGAATATAGTCCGCAAGTTCGACGTTGAGATCTATCACCGCGCTTTTATATCCTTCGGCAAACAGGTCGAGAAGGGCGGCGCGTATGCGAAGCACTACGTAATCGTTTGAAAAGATCCTCCCGTCGCCGTGGCAATAGGGGCATTCCTGAACGAGCGTAGAGGTGGATTCTTTTCTGTTCTTTTTGCGGGTGAATTCCACGAGTCCGAGCGCGCTCATACCGAGGACGTTACACTTCGATCTGTCCTGTTTAAGCGCGTTTTCGAGGGCTTTTACAACTTCGTCGCGGTGTTCCTGCCTTTCCATATCGATAAAATCCACAACTACGATGCCGCCTATATTGCGCAGGCGGACCTGCCTTGCTATTTCCGCCGCGGCGAGCATATTCGTGTTGAAAACCGTTTCTTCAAGGTTGGATTCCCCCGTGTATTTGCCGGTGTTCACGTCTATCACGGTGAGCGCTTCGGTCTTATCTATTATAAGATAGGCGCCGCTCTCGAGTTCCACGCGGTTGCGGAGCAATTTGGAAACTTCCTTATCCAGCCCGAAATGGGTGAACATATCCGTACCCTTATCGAAAAGCACCGCCTTTCTGCGGTACTCGACGAGCCCCCTGCTGTCTTCCCTCGCGCGGGAACACAGTTCGTCGTAAAGGTCGCGGTTGCCAACGTAAATGTTCGCCACTTCCGAGGAATACACGTCGCGAAGCATTCGGGATAGAAGATCCGCTTCCTCGTAAACGAGCGCGGGCGCTTCGGCGGTTTCAGCCTCTTTCAGCATATTCAGATACTTTTCGTACAGCGCTTCCGCCTCTTTCTTTATATCCCTGCGGGAAGCCTTCGCCGCCGCCGTGCGCACAACGAAGCCGCCCTTTATCTTCTTTCTTATCCCTTCCGCCGTTTCAAAAAGTTTTTCCCGCGCCTTTTCGTCGGTTATCTTGCGCGAAACCCCCACGAGGTCGAAATTCGGCATATACACGAGGTACACCCCCGCAAAAGACAGGTGCGGCGAACACTTCACGCCCTTCGTTCCCATATAGTCCTTTACTATCTGAACGAGGATCTCGTCGTTTTCTTTAAGTTCTATGGATCTATCGGGAAGTTCCCCTACGGAAAGATCTCGTTTGTCGGGCAACATTTCGGTAACGCAAAGGTAGGCGTTCTTTTTAAGCCCGAGGTTTACGAATGCCGCCTGCATCCCGCCGAGAACGGCAACCACTTTTCCCTTATAAATATTGCCCACGAGGTTGGAGTTATCTTCCCTCTCGATATGGTATTCGAGAAGTTTTTCCCCGTCCGCAAGGGCAGCCATATAGTTGCCGACATTAATGTCAAGAAAGATGTTTTTTGCCATAGTATTTCCGTTTTTTCATTATTTCTTCGTTCGCATCGTCCGTAAAAAATATAGATAACGCGTGTTTTACGGGGTTTTTTGCTCCTGTGATAAGTCGATAAGGCTCTCCGGCGGCCTGTCGCCCGCAACGAAAGATTCCTCTTTTATTATCCTGATATGCCCGCCGCCGTACCTCTCTTTCAGCGCCGCGACGAAAACGTCCGGCCGAAGGGAAGCGTTGCCCGCGGCAAGAACGGCTTCGTACCCGTCCCCCCTTCGGGAAAACGAGAATATTTTATCCCTCGCATTAAGAGATTCGCCGCGCTTATTCGTCACGATGAATTCCTTTGCGGAGAGAACTTCTTCGGCGTCGAAAACATTCAACCCCTCGATATAATACTTCGCCTTGATTATCGCGGAAGCGAGGTTTATGTTTTTCGGCGTATAGTATGCCGCCACGCACTTTATGCCCTTTGGCGACGCGGCGTTGAACTTCTCTTTGAATTCGGCGGGCGGGGTATCCGTATCCACGGTACAATATTCCGCCGTACTCTTGAGCCCCACGCCTATGGGGCTCGACATAAATATCAACATATGCGGGTGGAACCCTTGCGACATCTTCACTTTTATTCCGCCGCGCGTAAACGTTTTGTTAAGGTGGCGAAGCGTATCCAGATGGGAAATAAATTCCGCGCCGTCATTCTTCGTATATTTGAAAACTATCATATCAACTTAAAAAATTCTTCTGCAATCAACCGCCGAATAGCCGTTTTTGCGTGATAAAGGCGACTTTATTGTTTTTTTACCTTTGCCTCTCGGCTTACGGGGCAATAGACGTTCTGCAGGCCGCATCCCTTGCAACCGCTTTTGCAACTTCCCGTCACCTTGTTTTCGTAGGCGAGCCGCCGCTCTTTCAAAAGGAACTTTTTATCCACGAAAACGTCTATAATATCCCAGGGCAAAACTTCGTCCTCCCCCCATTCGCGGGTGTAATCGGAAGGATCTATCCCGCACTCGCGGAAGGCGGCGTACCATTCTTCCGTTTTGAAAATATTGCTCCACCCGTCAAAGATACACCCCTTTTTATATGCCGCCTCGATAACCTTTCCCGTTCTTCTGTCGCCTCGGGCGAACACCGCTTCCATCTCCGAAAGCGAATAATCGTTCCAGGAAAGGGATACGCCCTTTAATAACAGTTCCTTGCGGAGCAGGGCTATCTTCGCCTCCACTTCCCCGCGGGACGACTGCCTTTCCCATTGAAACGGGGTGAAAGGCTTCGGTATGAACGTCGAGACGCTCACGCTTATCCTTAGCCCCCGCAGTCTGTTCGGGCGGGCGGAATAAACGTCGCGTATCTTGAAAACTATATCGCGTATGCCGCGCAGGTCGTCGTCCGTTTCGGTGGGCAAGCCTAGCATAAAATAAAGTTTTATGCCCGTGTAACCCTGTTCGAAGGCAAGCCGCACGCCGCGTGTTATCTCTTCCTCGGTAACGTCCTTATTTATAACGTCGCGCAGTCTTTGCGTGCCCGCTTCGGGCGCGAAAGTGAGCGAGGATTTTCGGCTTTCCTGAACGAAATCCCCTTCGAAACTGTCAAGCCGCAAGGACGGCAACGCCATATGTACGTCCGGCAGCGCCTCTTTGAGTGCGGGGATAAGTTCGCGTAAATACCGGTAATCGCCCGTGGAGAGGCTGTTGAGGCTCAATTCGTCAAAGCCCGAAGTACATACGAGCGAACGAGCGGTTTCCACCATTTTATCCTTGTCCCTCTCGCGGACGGGGCGGTATAAAAACCCCGCCTGGCAAAATCTGCACCCCCTGTAACAGCCGCGCATCACTTCGAGAATAGCCCTGTCGAAAACCGCTTCTATATTCGGCACGAGAAACTTTTGCGGGTAAACCGCGTCGCTTAAGTTCCGGCAGATAGCCTTCTTTATTTTTTTATCGGGCGAAAAGCCCTTTATCTTTCCGTCATCTCCGTAAATAACGGTGACGAGCGACGGAACGTAAACACCTTCCACTTCTTCCGCCGCGCGGCGCAGAAACTCCGCCTTGCTGTTGCATTCGAGTTTCAGTTCTGCAAGACGGCGCATATTTTCCTCGCCGTCGCCTATCGTGAAAATATCTATAAAATCCGCCATCGGCTCCGGGTTGCAAACGCACGGCCCGCCCGCCTGTATTATCGGGTACTCCTCGCCGCGCTCCTCTCTTTTGAGCGGAATATTCGCGAGGTCGAGCATATATAAAACGTTGGTGTAACTCATCTCGTACTGAAGCGAAAAGCCCAGCATATCGAAGGTTTTCAAGGGTTTTTTGTTACCGAGGGCGTACAGTTCTATTCCGTTTTCCTTTAATTTTTCGCCAAAGTCCGGCCACGGAGCAAAGCACCTGTCAACGTAGGCGCCTTCCGCCCCCCGAACGGCTTCCGCAACTATTTTTATGCCGAGGTTGCTCATGCCCACCTCGTACACGTCAGGAAAACATATGCAGTAATCGAACTTTCCGTCGAAGGGTTCCGGCTCGTTATATTCGCCGCCTATGTAACGCGCGGGCTTTTCCACCTGCGCGAGTATCTCGTCTAAATTCTGTTTCATTTTTCTTTTCCGAAAGCGGCCGAAGTATAAAGTTGATTATAGCCGCATAACTATTATACGCTTAAACGCGCCCGTTGTCAAATCAATGGCAATATCATTCCCGCCGTTGACTTTATTGCCGCAATATGATAAAATGATTCATACGGAAGCATAATAAATAACGTTGATAATACGAGAGGTATTTATGATATTTATTCCATTGTTCGGGGCAGGTTGGATATTTTATATGCTGGATATCCTCACGCTCGTGATAGTTCTGCCCGGTTTTCTGTTCGCCCTGTGGGCTCAATTCAGGGTGAAAACTTCCTTCGCGAAGTATTCCAAGGTGCCTAATTCCCGCGGGATATCGGGCGCGGAAGCGGCAAGGAAGGTCCTTTCGTCGTCCGAGGTAAACGTGGCGGTCGTACCGACGAGGGGAAACCTGACCGATAACTTCAACCCCAAGACCGAAACCATATATCTTTCGGAAAACGTTTTCGGCTCGTCGTCGGTAGCGGCGGTGGGCATTGCCGCACACGAGGCGGGGCACGCGGTGCAGTACGCGGAAAATTACTTTCCGTTAAAACTCCGTTCCGCGCTCGTGCCGGTTACAAAGATAGGCTCTTACCTCGCCTTTCCGCTCGCGATAATAGGCGTGCTTATAGAGTGGGCGGTTTACGGCTTCGGCGGGGACGGAAACAACTTCGGCACGGTGATGATTGCGATAGGCATAACCCTGTATTCGCTCTCCGCGCTGTTCGCGCTTATAACCCTGCCGGTGGAACTGAACGCGTCGAGAAGGGCAAAACGCGCCCTCGTTTCCGCGGGGATACTCACGGAAAAAGAAACGCGGCAAGCGGGCAAAGTTTTAAGCGCCGCGGCGCTCACATATTTCGCGTCGCTCGCGGTGTCGCTGCTGTATCTTTTGCGGTTTATCCTTATAATATCTTCATTAAGGAGAAGAAAATAGCCCGCTATTTCTCACAAAAACGATGAAAAACGAATTATTTATACCAAACGGAAAAAGAAAGAGATTTTTGCTGTTCGCGGTAATTTCGGCAACCCTCGCCGTCCTCGGGCTTGCCCTCGCGGGCGCCTCGTTCGACGCGCGCTATACCGAAAACTTTACCGAAATAACCGCCACCGCGCGCAGACTGGAAAAAGACGAGAACGAATATTATATCTACACCGAGGAAATTGCGCGCCCATTACGGCTGACAAGCGTATATACCGCCGCGATGCCCGCGTTCGAAACGCTATCGGATCGCATTGCCGAAGGCGTTACCGTGATCGTTCACGCCGCCGACGCGGATCTTTATAACGAAAACAAAGCGATGATCAATATTTCCTCTCTTAAGGCGGGAGAAGCGACATTTTTAACTTTGCAAGACGGAATAAAACTTCAGAAGCGGAACCTTATGACCGCGCGCATAGTCGGAATTGCGTTCGCCGCAGTTTTCTCTGCCGTAACGGCGTTGTTCTTCGTTTTATTCGCGCGGGCGAAAAAAGAAAAAACAATGGATATTTTCACGTTTTTAGGCACTTTCGCCGTCGGCCCGCAGGCGCGCGAACGCCGCAGATTCAATTTGGCCGCTTTAATTTACGGCATTATGATACTCGCCGCGGGGATACCTGCCGCGATATTCGTTTCCGTGGGGAATAACTTGCTCGCGCAGATCTTCGCCGTCGTTTTGGTTTGCTTTGCTCTTATCGGCGCGGGCGTACTGATTATAAGTTCCGTCTTTTTGAAAAAGGCGGAAATAAATTATTACGACGACCTGTTCTCGTTCACTCCCGAAGTTTTGCCGCCGGCGTCGTCCGACGTGTTCCCGTTTTTCGGCAGCGATAAACTGTGCAGGTTTTCCGAAAGCGGCGTAAATCTGATAGACGATTCTATCCTTTTCCGTTTCGATCCCGAAGTTGGCATAACCGACGGAACGCCCGTAGCCGAAGTTTACGAAGGGGAAAAGGCGTTTGCGGAATATAAAGAAACGCCCTGTATCCCGCAGGATCAAGGCGTTTACATATCTTATAAAGAACTGAATCTCCGCGCGGTGGCGGTTTACGGCAACCGTTCCACAAGGATCACTATAATAATCGCTTCCGACTTCGATCCGCAAAAATACGGAATGGAAAACGATATGTGTTTTATGCTCGACGGGTATATGTATATAACCCTTAAGAAATACGGCGTGCCAGTGCGCGGGCTTGAAAAGGCGCTTGCCGAGAGAAGGAAAAAGATGCTCGCCGCCCGCCGTTCCCCCTACGGTCCGTTCTTTTACGAATAGTTTACTTCCTCGTTTCTATTTTGCAGTCACAAGCGTAAACGCTGTCGTCGGTCAGAATGATCTCGCCGTAACCGTCGGCAACTATCCTGCCGCTCCTCGGGTTTTTTACGGAAACAATTTTTCCTTTTATATCGGCATGCACGTCCGAATATTCGAAGGACAGGTCGGTATCGG
>JAFTDZ010000218.1 GCA_017453885.1 Clostridia bacterium | reverse complement strand
GAAACGAGCGTCGCGGTGATAACGGCGTCGCCTGCTTTTTTAGCGGTTACTATCCCGTCTGAAACGCTCGCCACGCTCTCGTCGTCGCTCTCCCATTCAAGTTCCCTGCCGGAAGTGGCGTTTTCGGGTATATATTTTATTGAAATCGTCGTTTTTTGTCCTACGAACAGAGATGAAGAAGGGGTATTCGCTATCTCCAATCCTTCCGCGTATATGTCTTTAACCGTTACGGAAATCGTCGCGTATAAATTCTCATTTTCCTGAGAAGCGGCCTTTATCACGGCTAAACAGGGCGAAACGGCTTGAAATTCTCCGTAGGCGTTCACCTTGACGCCCGCGTTTGACGATGTGTAAATTATAGATTTATTGGATGCGTTTTCCGGCAAGACCGAACACGAGAATATCCCATCGTCACCGGGCAGCATCGTGATTTCGCCCGAAGTTATCCGCTCGCCGTTTACGCTTATCTCCGCCGAGGTCACGCTCTCCGCCGCCACAGCGGAAACCGCCGGTTTGCGAATATCCGAAAGCAAGGTGTCTATCTTATCGCCGACGCGGTTGCTTATCTTTGCGGATTCGTTTCCCGGCGTAAGCCCCTGTACCACGAGAAAAGTTATCAGCGCGATATAAACGCCGAGTATGCCGAATTTTATTATTTTGCCGAACAAACTTCTCGTCTTTTTCATTTTTCCAAACCCTGAAATATCAATTTACGAACATTATAACATATGCAAGAAAAAAACACAATATCAAAAAAGGACATTTCAGCGCATTTTCACCATTTTCACAAAACTTGCAAAAGGCGGTAAATATTCGGCAGCATAAGGGAAAAATCGACAAATACGCCGAGTTTTATTGACAAACTTCCCCGCGATATTATATAATGTTAGAAAAAGTAACGGACGGAACGGAAAAAATGAAAAGCGAATACTGTAAAATTTCTCTCACGGGCGATCTCGGCAGCGGCAAGAGCACGGTCTGCGCCCTGCTCGCGGAGAGGACGGGCGCGGAAGTAATATCCATCGGCGCCCTGCAACGAAAAATGGCGAGGGAAAAAGGCATAAAGTTTTACGAATTCAACGCCTATATGGAAGCGCACCCCGAAGTTGACGACGAATTCGACACTATGCTCAAGAATATGGATGCCGTGAACGACAGATCGCTTTTGTTCGATTCGCGCATGGCGTGGAACTTCGTGCCGAGCGCCTTCAGCGTATATATCACCACCGATCTTTACGAGGCCGCGAGGAGAGTTTTCGCCGCGCACAGGGAAAACGAATCCTACACCGGAGTAGAGGACGCCATGCTCAAGTTGAGCGAACGCCGCGCCAGCGAGATGCTCCGCTATTCAGAACTATATAAAAAGAACATAAAAGACCTGAACAATTACGATCTTGTAGTAGATTCCACTTCCGCCTCGCCCGAAGAAGTCGCGTCGCTCATTTTATCCGAATACCAAAGTTACGCGGCGGGCAAATGCGAACGCCGCCGTTATTTTTCTCCGTATCGTCTGTACCCGCTCGAAAACGCGGGCGCAAGCGGCGAAGTCAAGGTCTGCGCCGTTGAAGATTTCTATTTCGTTACCGACGGGCTCGACGCGTTGAAGAAAGCCGTTTCCGAAAAAAAATCGGAAGTCCGCTGTGAACTTGTCGAACTTTGTGAAGCGGATAAAACCGCCTATATCGTGCAAAATTGCGCTATTTCGTCCCTTAAAGAGTGGGAGAGCGAACGACGCATCAAATTTATAAGATACCCCGATATAATTTAATTTTCCGCAAAAAAAGCCTCGGATTTATCCGAGGCTTATCTTTTGTCCTTTTTATTTGCAAATTACGTTTATCAATCTGTTGGGGATTATTATCACGTTCACAATATTTTTTCCTTCCGTCGCTTCCGCGATCTTCGGTTCGGCAAGCGCCGCCGCTCGAATATCATCAACGGTCGCGTCCTTACTCAAAACGAGTTTACAACGCATTTTGCTGTTCACTTGAACGGCGTATTCGACTTCGTCGCGAACGAGCGCGTTCATATCCGCTTCGGGGTAGGGGGTGAGGAATACGGACTTCTTCCCGTCCGCAAGCGACCACAATTCCTCGCAGAAGTGGGGAGTGAACGGGGCGAGCAGTAAAATAAGGTCGTTCACGCAATCTTTCAGCAATTTAACGTTCTTCAAAGAATCGTCCGCCGCGTCGTATTTGTAAAGCGCGTTCACGTACTCCATAAGTCTTGCCACGGCCGTGTTGAACGAAAACGCCTCGAGGTCTTTGTTTACGTTCAGAATGGCGTAATTCCTCGCGTAGTTCAGTTCCTTTTCGTCTCTGCCGAAAGCCGTGTTTCTGCCTTTCATTGCGCGCGTCTTTTCGGCAAGGCGTTCCACCCTGTCGAGGAATTTGGAAACGGATTTTATACCGTCGTCATTCCACGGGCCGCCCTCGGTATAACTGAAACCGAACATAAGGTAAAGTCTGAAAACGTCCGAACCGTACTGTTCTATATAGTCGTCGGGAGAAATTACGTTTCCCTTCGATTTGCTCATTCTGTTTCCGTCCGGCCCGAGTATAACGCCCTGATGCGTAAGCGACTTGAAAGGTTCCCCGAAATTAAGGTAACCCATGTCGCGAAGGGCTTTTGTTATAAACCTCGCGTAAAGCAGGTGCATACAGGCGTGTTCGGGGCCGCCGACGTATTTATCTACGGGCAGCATTTTGTTTATCACGTCTTTATCGAAAGGTTCGTCGGGGTTCTTCGCGTCGGGATAGCGAAGGAAGTACCAACTCGAACACACGAATGTGTCAAGCGTGTCGGGATCTCTCCTCGCTTTTCTGCCGCACTTCGGGCATACGGTGCTCATAAATTCTTCGCTCTTAGCGAGGGGGGATTTTCCGTCCGGCTTGAATTCCACGTCGTACGGAAGTTTCACGGGCAGGTCTTTTACCGGCACGGGAACTTCGCCGCACTTATCGCAGTAAACCATGGGGATGGGGGCGCCCCAATATCTTTGCCTCGAAACGAGCCAGTCGCGCAGTCTGTAATTTATACAATGCGCGCCCTTTCCCTTCTGCGCGAGGGAGTTGATTATGGCCTTTCTCGCGTCCGCACTTTTCTCTCCGTCGTGGCCGAGGCTGTTCACCAGAATCCCGTCCTCGCAATAGGGCAGGTCGTCGTCGCCGTTTCCGGAAATAATAACTCTGTTTATCGGCAGACCGTATTTGGTGGCGAAAGCGAAATCTCTCTCGTCGTGCGCGGGCACACCCATAACCGCGCCCGTGCCGTAGGAGTACAGAACGTAATCGGCTATATAAATTGGCACCCGTTTGTCGTTGGCGGGATTTATCGCGTAATGCCCTATAAACACGCCCGTCTTTTCGCGCGTGGTGGAAAGCCTGTCGATCTCGTCCGTCTTGGACGTCTCTTCAAGGTAAGCGTCAACCGCGGCCCTTTGTTCTTTGGAACAGAGTTTTTTAACGAGCGGGTGTTCGGGTGCAAGCACCACGTAAGACACGCCGAATACCGTATCGGCCCTCGTGGTGAACACCTTGAAGGTATCCCCGCTCTCGCAGGTAAATTCTATCTCGCCGCCGCTCGATCTTCCTATCCAGTTCCTCTGCATCGCCTTGGTCTTTTCGGGCCAGTCGAGCCCGTCGAGGTCTTTCAGAAGTTCTTCGGCGTAAGCGGTTATTTTGAAGAACCATTGAGTGAGGTTCTTTTTTACTATCACCGTACCGCATCTCTCGCACTTGCCGTCTATTACCTGCTCGTTCGCGAGAACGGTGTTGCACCCCGAACACCAGTTTACGGGCGCCTCTTTTCTGTAGGCGAGGCCGTTCTCGTAAAGTTTGAGGAAAAGCCATTGCGTCCACTTATAATAATCTTCTTCGCAGGTCTTTATTTCCGCGGACCAGTCGAACATTGCGCCCATCGCTTTTAACTGCGTTTCCATAGTGGCTATGTTCTTTTCTGTCGAATCTTTCGGGTGAATACCCGTCTTTATTGCGTAGTTTTCCGCCGGCAGACCGAAGGCGTCAAACCCCATCGGTTGAAAAACTTCGTAACCTTTCATCTTCTTGAAGCGGGCGTAGGAGTCCGTAGGGCCGTAATTATACCAGTGGCCGACGTGAAGTTTCGCCGCGGAAGGATAGGAAAACATTTCAAGACAGTAAAACTTTTTGTCCATATTCTTTTTATTGAAGTAATTCAACTTCGATTTTTCCCATTTCTCCTGCCACTTTTTTTCTACGTAATGCATATCCATAATAAAAGCCTCTAAAATATAACTATACAGAATTATATCATAACCCGAAAAAAATATCTACTGTTTTAATAACTTTTTTTCACTTTGTAACGAAATAAATGCGTCCGGAATAAAAATAAAGGTATAACGGAGGTGTTTATGTCGGAAATTTTAAGCGTTCTCGAAGGTTACGAGTTTTTTTCTCCCATCGACACGGTGGAAAAGATGGCGGGCGGCAACGTCAACGCGTCGTATAAAATAACGAGCGCCGAGGGGGACAGGTACGTTCTGCAGAAAATAAATACGTCCGTGTTCCCGTGCGTTCCGGCGCTTATGGAGAACGTGGAAAAGGTAACTGAAAAATTGCGGAAGATGAAAGAGGAAAAATCGCTTGACAAAATGCGTGTCCTTAATATAAAATTTACTAAAGAGGGGAGAAGTTTTCTCGAAAGAGGCGGCGTTTTTTATCGCGTTTACGACTTCGTTAAAAACTCCGCGCCCGTATCCTCTGCGGACGACGCGCTCACCGTTTACCGAACGGGCAAGGCTTTCGGCATTTTCGACGCGCTTATGAACGAGGGAGAACTCCCTGCCCTGAATGTTGTGATAAAGGACTTCCACAACACGCCCCTGCGGATCGAAAATCTTGAAAGAAGTTATAAAAAAGCCCCTGAATCACGCAAAAACAGGGCAAAGCGAGTTGCGGAGTATATTTTTTCAAAGAGTGACGAGATCCGCGGAATCTATCTGAAAACCGAGGCTTGCCCGAACAGGATCGTACATAACGACACCAAGTGCAACAACGTGATATTCGATCGCGAGAGCGGAGAGGCGCTCGGCGTGTTCGATCTCGATACGGTAATGTACGGCCGCATTTCGGATGACTTCGGCGACGGCGTACGCAGCATAGCCGGCCCCGCGAGAGAGGACGAGAAGGATCTTTCTTCGGTGTTCCTTAATATGGAAAACTTCAAGGCGTTCGCCGAGGGGTTTTTATCGGAAACGGCGCCCGTCGTAACGGACGGGGAAAGGGGAGTTTTAGCCGGCTCGGTTTTCGCTCTCCCGCTCGAATTGTCCGCGCGTTTTCTCACGGATTATCTTGACGGAAACACATATTTTCGGGTGGACTATCCCGAACAAAATCTCGATAGGGCAAAATGTCAGGCGGCGCTCGCCCGCGACGCGCAAAAGCGCTTGCCCGAAATAAAAAAGTGGCTTAAAACGCAGTAAATCATGAAATTCAACACTAACGAAGAATTAAAGAATCATCTTCTTTCCATCGCGAAAGAAGGGCTTAAGGACTTCAGCGAAAAGATAATTCCCGCAGGTTCTAAAATATACGGGGTAACCGTACCGGAACTTCGCCGCCTGGCTAAAGAGGCGGCGAAGGACGACTTTTACGGTTTCCTCTCCGTCCTGTCGCAGGATTCCTTCGAGGAAATCCTTTTATACGGTATGGCTATAGGTTACGCCGATACAGATTACGACGAGAGAGTAAAACTTATCCGTACCTATGCGAGCATGGCGGATAACTGGGCGCACGTCGATTGCGCCGCGGCTACTTACAAGTTTATCAATAAGAATAAACGCGCGTTTTTGCGTGAAATAGAGGGTTTTCTTTCGTCGGACAAGGAGTTCGTCGTCCGAATGGGTTTCGTCCTTCTGCTCGATTATTACGTGGACGAGGAGTATCTCCCGTTCATTTTCGCCGCCGCGGAAAATGCCGACTGTTCGCCCTACTATGTTTCCATGGCGGTGGCGTGGCTGCTTTCCGTCTGCGCGGTAAAGTTCAGGGAAGAAACGCTCGCCTATCTTGCCGGAACGAAGATAGACGATAAAACTTATAACAGAACCGTCCGCAAAATTACGGATTCCTACCGTGTGGACGAACAAACCAAAAATATGCTCAAAAAAACTTTAAGGAAGTAGAATATGGACGTAATTAAAAAGATAACTTCGGAATTCGATATCCGTCCCGCCCACGTAGAGAATATCGTAAAACTTATCGACGAGGGCAACACCATTCCTTTCATCGCGCGTTACCGCAAAGAGATGACCGGACATTGCGACGATCAGGTCCTGCGTGAATTTTCGGACAGGCTCAAATATCTTCGCAACCTCGAAAAGAGGAAGGAAGAAGTTTCCGCCGCGATAGAGGAGCAGGGAAAAATGTCCGAAGAAATATCCGCCGCGCTCTCATCTGCGGAAACGCTCTCCGAGGTGGAAGATATTTACCGCCCGTTCAAGCAGAAGCGCAAGACGCGCGCCACCGTCGCCATAGCGAAAGGGCTCGAACCTCTTGCCGATATAATAATGCGGCAGGACGTAAAGACGGGAACGGTTTACGACCTCGCCCGCCCGTTCGTAAACGCCGAACTCGGCGTGAACAGCGAACAGGAAGCCGTTGACGGCGCGAAGGATATAATTGCCGAACGCGTTTCCGACGACGCTGAGATACGGAAAAAACTCCGCAGGATCTTCCTGAAAAACGCCTTTATCTCAACAAAACTCGCAAAGCCGGAAGACGAAGGATCAAAGACTTACGAAATGTACTCCGACTTTTCCGAAGGCGTTTCGGAAATAAAGAGCCACCGCGTTCTCGCCATCAACCGCGGCGAGGCGGAAGGTTTTCTTAAAGTCAAGATCTCGCTCGATAAGGACTTCGCCGTGCGCGTCTGTTCGGTGGGCGTCGTAAAGGAAGGAAGCGTTACCACCGCTACGGTAAAAGAGGCGGTGCAAGACGGTTACGAAAGGCTTATTTGTCCCTCGATAGAGCGTGAAATAAGGGCTTTTCTTACCGATAACGCCGGCGAACAGGGCATCAAAATGTTCGCGAGCAACTTAAAGCCTCTGCTAATGCAACCGCCCGTAAAGGACAAGGTCACTTTGGGGCTCGATCCCGCGTACAGAACGGGGTGCAAGATAGCGGTCGTCGACGGAACGGGTAAAGTTCTCGCAAAGACGGTGGTTTATCCCACGCCGCCGCAGAGCAAGACGGAAGAAGCGAAGAAGGTCCTTCTCGGGCTGATAGAAAAATATAACGTAGACGTTATTTCCATAGGCAACGGCACCGCGTCGAAAGAATCCGAAATTTTCGTAGCGGAACTTATAAAGGAAACTTCCCGCCCCGTTTCGTATATGGTCGTTAGCGAGGCGGGCGCGTCGGTATATTCGGCGTCCAAACTCGGCGCGGAAGAATTCCCCGACTACGACGTGAGCGAACGCTCCGCCGTTTCCATCGCCAGGCGCCTTCAGGATCCCCTTGCCGAACTTATAAAGATAGATCCCAAATCCATCGGCGTAGGTCAGTACCAGCACGATATGCCTGCCGCCCGTCTTGACGAAGTGCTCGGCGGCGTTGTGGAGGACTGCGTTAACGCCGTCGGCGTGGATCTGAACACGGCCAGTCCTTCGCTGCTCAAATACGTTTCGGGGCTGAACGGCGGCATAGTGAAAAATATCGTAGCGTATAGGGACGAGCACGGCAAATTCACCGCGAGGAAAGAACTTCTCAAAGTGCCGAAACTCGGCGAAAAGGCTTACGAGCAATGCGCGGGCTTTCTCCGCATATCCGACGGAAAGAACATTCTCGACAACACGGGCGTTCACCCCGAATCCTACGGCGGGGCGGAAAAACTTCTGTCGCTGTTCGGTTACACCGATGAAGACGTTCGCCTCGGCAACCTTTCGGAACTGCCCGAAAAAATCAAAAAGTTGGGTGAATCGAAGGTTATCGAATATACGGGGCTTGATTCGTCAACGCTTAAAGACGTCGTTTCCGAACTTCTCAAACCCGGGCGCGACGTTCGCGACAGCCTTCCCCAACCCATGCTCCGCAGCGACGTTATGGATATGAAAGACCTCGCCGTCGGAATGGAGTTGACCGGTACCGTCAGGAACGTTATCGACTTCGGCGCTTTCGTCGATATAGGCGTCCATCAGGACGGACTCGTTCACATTTCCGAACTTTCCGACGGATACGTCCGCCACCCGTCGGACGTGTTGAAGGTGGGGCAGGTGGTAAAGGTGCGCGTTATCGGCGTGGATCTCAAAAAGAACCGCATCGCCCTCTCGATGAAGTCGCCCGCGGCTGCCGCAAAGAAGGCAAAAGCCGAATGATTTCAGGTTGTCGCTTAAAATAATTGACAAATTTTTTCAGTTGACTTATAATAGAGCCTGTCTAATATAAAAAATCAAACGAAAAGGAGTAAAACAATGACTTTCGAAAAAATTCAGGAACTTCTTGCTCAGCAACTCAATATCGACAAGAACACCATCACGGAAAACAGCGAGATCATTAAAGATCTCGGCGCCGATTCTCTCGATATAGTCGAGATGCTCATGGGGCTCGAAGATCAGTTCGGCATAGAGGTTTCCGAGGATGAAGCCGTCAATCTCAAAACGGTGGGCGACATCGTCAAGGTCATCGATTCCAAGATAAAATAACGATGATCAAATCAGAAGATTTCGGCACGTTTGAAGGAAATAAAGTAATCAGATACACCGTGTACGGCGAAGGTATCGAATTTTCCGTAATAAACTACGGGGCTGCATTGACTTCGCTCAAAGTTCCCGACGCGCGCGGAAAATTTACCGACGTTTTACTCGGTTACGATTCTTTGGATGAATACGCGTCTAACGGCGGGTATCTCGGCGCGTCCATAGGCAGGGTTGCAAACCGTATCGCGGGCGCGCGCTTTTCCTATTGCGGAACCGAATATAAGTTGTACGCCAACGACGGCAATAACACCCTTCACGGCGGGCTGAAAGGATTCGACAAGAAGGTGTGGAAGTCCGCCGCCGTCGGTAATTCCGTCATAATGTCCTGCGTCAGCGAGGACGGAGAGGAAGGTTTTTTCGGCAGGCTCGATACGGAAGTCGAATTTTTCCTCGACGAAGATCGCGGTCTGCATATTGTTTATACCGCAGTCACGGATTCGGAAAGTGCCGTAAATCTCACAAATCACGCGTATTTCAACCTGAACGGGGAGGGCAGCGGTACCGTTCTTGACCACGCGATGCGGATAAATTCTTCCTGCATCACGGCGATAGACAAAAACCTCGTTCCGAACGGCGTTTTCAAAGAAGTTGCCGGTACGCCTTTCGATTTCACTTCCGCAAAAGCCATCGGCCGCGATCTGTCTGCCGATGACGAGCAACTTGCCTTTGCTGGCGGTTACGACCATAATTTCGTTCTCGATAACGACTTTGTTTCGCCTGTTGCGGTTACATCAGGCGATAAGAGCGGGATAGTTATGGAAACTTTCACCAACCAGAACGGTTTGCAATTTTACGGCGGAAACTTTCTCGACGGAGTGAAGGGCAAAGGCGGTAAACCGTATAACAAGCGGTGCGCGTTCTGTCTCGAGGCTCAATCCTTCCCGAACGCGCTCAACGTTCCCGCTTTCGGCATTCCCGTTATTCGCGCGGGTGAAACTTACAGAAACGAGATAGTTTACCGTTTTTCGGTCAAAGGTCAATAATTTTCAACGAGTGTTAATAAACATTTAACATTCGCGTAGTATAATACGGAAAAGGTTTGGTGGATTTATGTGTACTGAAGATCTTTTCGGCGTTATCAGTTGGTATTCCATATGGATAGTGGTCGGCGTGGCAGCCTGCCTGTTTTTATACGACTGGCTGTGTAAAAAGCGGAAAATAACGCTCAAAGCGAACAAATTCTATTATATCCTCGGCATAGTATCCATAATAGTTGGTTTTTTCTTCGCCACGCTCGTTCAATCGATATATAATTATATAGAGTCCGTAAGGGCGGGCGATCCGCAGTGGGACTGGGGCGGAATAACCTTTATGGGCGGAATGTTCGGCGGCGTGGTAGCGTTCGTGATAGGGGCGTTGATCTTCGCTAAAGGCGAAGTGCGCGCGCAGTTTCCCGCTATTGCCGAAATAGGC
This sequence comes from Clostridia bacterium, assembly GCA_017453885.1. Taxonomy (GTDB): domain Bacteria; phylum Bacillota; class Clostridia; order Christensenellales; family Borkfalkiaceae; genus RGIG3732. The sequence goes on along the minus strand of JAFTDZ010000218.1, from coordinate 1,060 downwards.
GCGGCATGTATCCCAACGGCGCACGCGTTCGGAAGGATAGGCTGTTTCTGCGCGGGTTGCTGTTACGGAAACGAAGTTCACGAGCACGACGCGTTTTCGTTTTTGGGCGTTACCTTCAAGCAAGGCGCGGGGCGCGGCGTGTTGAGATATCCCACGCAACTTTTCGAGGCGGCGTTTCTTTTTATTCTCGCAATCGCGCTGATAATCTGCGTTTTAAGGGACAAACGGTTCAACGCCATACTTTATTTCGGCGGTTACGGCGTGTTCAGGTTTTTGCTCGAATTCATCCGCGGTGACGATCGCGGATCGATAGGTTCTTCGGTGCTTGCGCCATCGCAGGTGTTGAGCATCGTCTGTATGGTCATCGCTCTGCTTTGCGTAGCGTATAAGATAGTAAAGAGGTATTCGCCGAAAACCGCTCTTGCCGTGTTGCGTTTCTTCCGTCTTGACGACGAAAGCACCGGCGGCGTTCCCGTAAGCGAGCAAGCCGCGCCGGAAACGGCGGAAGCGGAAACGAAGGAGAACATCGTTCCGGAAGATGGTACGCAAAACGAAGTCGATAACGGCGACGCGGCGGAAAATGGCGCCGGAGAATAATTTCGCCCGAAAGCCGCAAAAAAATCGTCAAACCGCATAAAATCATTTGACTATCTTCAAAAATTGTTATACAATAAATAGGCTTTAGGGGAGTGGCTCAACGGTAGAGTAGCGGTCTCCAAAACCGTAGGTTGCGTGTTCGAATCGCGTCTCCCCTGCCAAACAAAAAGCACCTGATTTTCGTCAGGTGCTTTTTGTTTGCGGTAGCGATTCGAACACAAAAAAGGGCTCCCGAACGGTTTTCAAAGAAAAGCGTTTGGGAAAGAGGAAAAATTTGCCGCAGGAAGGAAGCGTTTCACGAAGTGAAAAGCGCTCAAAAAGCCGCAAATTTTGACGAGCGTCTCCCCTGCCAAGGGATCCATCGGCATTAGCCGATGGGCTTTCTTTTAGACGCGATTCGAACACAGTAAAAGGGCTCCCGAACGGTTTTCACAGAAAAGCGTTTGGGAAAGAGGAAAAATTT
>JAFTDZ010000024.1 GCA_017453885.1 Clostridia bacterium | reverse complement strand
GGAGAAATTAACCGCCTATATCGCGCAAAAAACCGCAGAATACGGCAGAGTTCCCGAGGCGGACAAGGTTTATGCGGTGGGCGGAACGGCAACTTCTATAGCGGCGTGCGCGGCGGGGCTTGAAAAATACGAGCCCGAAAAAGTTCACGGAACGAACGTTTCCGTTCGCCAAATTGACGCGCTTGCGGAGAAGTTGAAAAATCTTACCGCGGGCGAGATCGCCGCGCGCTACCCCGTGGACGGGCGCAGGGCGGAGATAATCTTCGGCGGGGCGTTGCTTATGAAGGGCGTTCTTTCATCTATCGGCGCGGGCGGGTTCACGGCGAGCGAGAGCGACAACCTCGAAGGGTTTTACAATATGTTGAAAAGCGGAAAGATAAAAGCCGCAAAAATCGACTTGCGGGGTGGAAAATGAAACTTAAAAGTAAAATTTTATACTTTTTTCTGCTCCTTTCGGGCTTCGGCGGTCTGGCGGTGTGGTGTGCTTTCACGGCGATCGCGGCGCTTAAGATCGTCGCTTGGTACGTTTTTTTCCCGCTTCTTATCGTCGGGCTTGCGGCGTCGCTCTACTTGGGCGTGATACTTCACGAAGTCGGCCACCTCGTTTTCGGACTCATTGGCGGCATGAAGTTCCGCTCGCTGCGCGTTCCCTTTTTATGTATCACGGACACGGGGCGCGGGGTGAAGGTTTCGCTAAAGGAGAAAAGTTCTTTTTTAGGCTCGTGCGAAATGTTCCCGACGGACAGGCTCCCCCCGTCAAGAGGCTTCGTTCTCGAGGCGTTCGGCGGGCCGGCGGGCTCTTTCGCGGCGATGCTTATCAGCGTTTTGTTTTTGGCATTAGCCCCCTATATCAGCGTTTATCCCGTTATTTTGTTCGGATTTGCCGCGCCTTTTCTATACGTGATACTGCTTGAAAACTCCTTCCCCGCAACGGTGGGCGGAGCGAGGACGGACGGAGGGCAGATATGCGAACTTTTGAAAAAAACACCTTCGTCTAAGGTGCTTGTTTCCGTTTTGTCGGTACAGGCGCATTATTCGGCGGGTAAAAGGCCGAGGGAAATTCCTTATGAATTGCTTTTCGAGGTGCCGCAGATAGAGGACACCGACCCGAATTACGCCCTTCTGCTAAATAACCGTTACCTTTACGCGCTCGACCGCGGTGACCTGAACGCGCTGAAAGACGCGCATATGCGCATACGCGACGTTTTGCCTCGCCTGCCCGACGTTTACGCCGAACAACTTTCCTGCGATATTTTTTACGACAGTTTGTTTTTGTTTCCGGACGACGCCTTCGTCAAAGCGAATTGCAAGGCGGTGTTCAGACGGCTGGACGAGGACGACGATATAAATTCCTGCCGCATCCGCGGGTATTATTACCTGCGCGCCGGCGCTTTGGACAAGGCTTTTGCCGAAATAGAAAAGGGAAGAAACGTCGCCGGCAGTTATCCGCTTGCGGGCATTGCGAAAACCGAACTCGACCTTCTCGACGAACTCGAGGCGGCTATCGTGCGCTCTTCGGTTAATGGCGAGGAGTGAAGTTCCTTCGGAGTGAAGTTCGCCTGCGGCGAGTGAAGTGACCAAGGGCGGCCGAAGTGTCATTCTGAATGTAGCGGAGCGGAATGAAGAATCTTTGTGCTTTTGCGGAGATTCTTTTTTGTTGAAAAAACAACAAACAAGAAGAATAGAGATCTTTCGACTTCGCCTTGCGGCTACGCTCAAGATGACGTCGTCGAAACGCGACTGTCAGGCAGCGGGCTACAAGTATTCGCCCGCAAGCCTTGACCGTCGGTTTCTCCTCTTTCCCACGGATAATTTTTTCAAAATCTCCGCGGGAGCCCTGTTTTCAATGCGGCGGAAAACGCGGAAACCCTTTCATTCTTAATTCTTC
>JAFTDZ010000217.1 GCA_017453885.1 Clostridia bacterium | reverse complement strand
TTGACGTATAAACCGAACCTTGGTCCGAATGTAAAACAGTATAGAAATCGGAGTTTGCTTTCAAATCGAGAATGGATTTAAGACCGTTGAAATAGGTCATTCTATCGCCCCGTTTGGAAGATAATGAATGCGCAAGAATTTCATTGTTCCAAAGGTCCATATAATGAAAAGTATATTGCGTTTACAAGAGCGTTAATGCAGTTAAATATTGTTCAAACGGTAGAAAGCATTAGTAATCACGGATCGAAAATTATTCAGGGAGATGAAATTGCCGAGTAGTCCTAACCGTTATAATTTTTGTTAATAAAATTTGATTTTTTTATAGAAAATCAGATAGAAACGACTTCGAGTACATAGATGAGATACTCGTTCGTAAGACGGGCAACATAGATTATATATTAAAATATATGTCCAAAACGAACGAGAAAGTAGTTTACAGCCGAGGACTGCCCGCGGAAGTTTATAAGAAGGTCCACAAGGACAATATAGCCGGAGAATATTTCGATTTCGTGACGAAGTACGTGTTCTGCGATGACGTGATAGAATGGGAAACGGACGTGGCTCATTACGTTCCGAAACAGATGGACATATACGATATACTGTGCCATCATCGGGCTTGGGTATATAATAATACATAAAAGCAAAGAGCAGTAAAAACCGCATTTAATGTGAGATAAAGGCGACTTTTGCGATTCAATGAAGTAAAGAAGTGTAATAAAAATCGAAAGCGCGGCGGGGTGTATTGTATACCAACAAGACGCCCTGCCGCGTTCGTAGTTAACGTAGAAAAGAAAAACGTGCCAAGTTTCTTGTTTATAGGATAAAAGCGGCAATTTTACGGGATAAAAGGCTTGAAATAAAAACCGCAAATTGCGAATATTTTATTTACTGCTTGCGGTTTATGCATAATTATGCAAATAAATATATAAAAATAAAAAATTGCGGAAACGGAGAAAAAATTTGCTAAATTATTAATATGCTAAAGCGCGAAAATGACGGAAAGGACGTTTTATAGACGACATTCAAAAAAAATTTTTAATAATTATTACAAGAAATTGCATAAATCGGCGTTTAATGAGTTGACAAACGGTTTCAATTTATATAAAATAATAAAATAATAATGTTAGAATCCGTCAATTGCGGACAGACATCCGCTGATTGCGGACAAAGTTATATTTTTTTGGAGGTAACAATATGGCACAGAAAAAATTCGTACTGATCGCGATGCTTACCGTGGTTATGGCTTTGAGTATGTTCGGCTTTGCTTCCTGTAAGAAGAAAGTAGAAGAACCTGCCGAGCCCGTTAACTACGGGGAAGCCGGCGTGTACTACACCGAAGTAAACGGCGAAGAATACACGTTGATGCTCAACGGAAGCAATTACGCGATGACGCTCGGAGAAGTGTACGGCGAATACGAGTATGACGGAAACACCCTTACGCTTAAGGGCGAAAACTCGCCTTCCGCAAAGTTGGATGGAAACGTTGTAACCGTAACGTATAACGGAGGTTCGTACAGATTTCTGAAAAAAGTTAATTACGAAGTAACTTACGAAACAAACGGAGGGAGCGCGGTGGCGAAAGCCTCGGTGCTTAACGGCAAAACGGTAAGTAAACCCGCCGATCCCGAAAAAGCCGGTTACGACTTTGTAGGTTGGTATGCGGACGCGGACTTCAAAACCCCGTTTGCTTTCGGAGCGACTCCCGTAACCGGAAATACCACGGTCTATGCGCGGTATGCCGAAAAAACCGGTCTTGCAACCGAATTCACCGTTGAGTTTGACGACGGAAAAGGAAACGTTTACGCTTCGCAGCAAACCATAGGAGGAAAGTTATACGATCTCCCCGCGGTATCCGCGTCCGGTTTTGCCGGTTGGTATGTGAGCGATTATAACGACGGCGAAAAACTCACTTACAAATACGAAGGACAAACGCTCGATTCCAACGTTACCTTCTTCGCCGTATATGCGGATAACGTTCCTCAGCCGAGCGTGAGCGCGAACGGAATTAAATGGAGCGCCGCCGGAGCAGGATCGGAATATTCCCTGAAGATTTCCGGACCCGACGGATCCTACGGCCCATATAATTCAAGCGCTACGGACTATGCTTTCGATTTTTCGGGCAAGCCCGCGGGCGAATACGAGGTAACGCTTACGTTGAAGGGAAACAGCAGTAAAGCCTATTATATCAATAAAGGTCTTGCGAGGGTTTCCGTGTTCGAGGCAGACGCGTCGATATTGAAATACAACGCCGTTCCCAATGCGGAAAAATATTTGATCAAAATAGAATGCGGCAACGAAGATCACGAACACGCCCTGATAGATAACGGCTCGTCGTTATATTACAATTTCGACGGTTGCGAAATGAAGGAAGGCGGAATTAAATTTACGGTTACCGCCGTTGCCGAAGGTTACGTAAGTTCCGAATCGGAAGAGTACGTTGTCGATAGAACGCTCGCCCCCGTAACGGGCGTTTACGTAAATCCCGACGACTTTGTTGTATGGAACAGAGTTGACGGCGCCGCCGAATATTCGGTAGAAGTTACACAGGGAGATAACGTAACCACCGTAAACGTGGGTGGAAACACCAGTTACTCTCTCAAAAATTACTCGGGCAACCTGTCCGTAAAAGTTTATGCGGCAAAGAAGGGTTATAATTCCTCGTCTTCCGCCGCTACCGCTTATAATAAAACGACTCTCGCCGCTCCCGCAAACATCAGCGTGAACGGCAATACGGTATCCTGGGATGCCGTTGAAGGCGCAAGTCGTTACGAAGTCAATATCGGCGGAAAGGTTTACATTGCAAACGGGAACGAATTTGACGTTTCTTCCGCAACCGACCTCGCCGCTGCCGACGCATATACTCTTACCGTAAAGGCGGTGGCGAGCGTTGCGGCGAACAATTCTCATCTTTCCGACGCCGTTACCCTGATCGCCGGCGCAAGTAAAGACGTGGTAAGTTATACTAACGGCTACGTGAAGTGGAATTATGCTCTCGGCGCGAACTTCTACGAGGTAAAAGTGAATGACGGAGAACCCGTAGAAATACATAATGCCGATAAATACGAAGTAGTTCTCACCAAAGCCGGTGAAAACACCGTTTCCGTAAGGCACAACTACGGAGAAAACGATTATACCGATTGGGTGAGCGTTAACGTTTATGCTTACGCCATCACATTCGACGTGCGCGGCGGCGCTCCGCTCAATACAGTATACAAAGCGGTCGGAGACGTTATTTCTCTGCCCGAAACGAATCGGCTCGGTTATGACTTTGTCAATTGGTACACCGTTCCGGGAGGAGCTTCCGTAAACGGTAAAGCGTACAACAGCAGCGTTTACGACGTAGCCGGAGATTTGACCCTCTACGCGTATTACACACCGCAGCAATTCGTGGTAAGGTTCGAACTCGGCAACGAAGGAACGGGCGAAAGCGAAGCGGTTCTTACTTATATGAACTATAACAAGTTGCCGGTTCCGGTATCCAACGACGTCGCAAAGGGCTTTGCCGGTTGGTATACCGAACCCTACGGCAACGGCCTTAAATACACAAACGAACTCGGCGAATGCCTCAATCCCTGGACGGATATTAAGGATATGACTCTCTATGCGCACTGGGTAACTCAGTTCGAGTTCCTTCCCGTAGAGGGCGGCAATGCCTGGTCCGTAATGGGTACCGGAGGCTATAAAAACTTAACTTATATTTCGGTTCCCGCTTCTTACGGCGGCAAACCCGTTA
>JAFTDZ010000216.1 GCA_017453885.1 Clostridia bacterium | reverse complement strand
GTCCCTCGCCGAACTTTCCGCGAAGACAGGTAAGCGAGTCCGCGTTACGCGCGGCGGCGGTCAGAGTTTTTTCGACGCGCTCACTTCCGATTACGATCAGACTCATTCTTAAAACAGGTGATATAATGGCAAAACCGATAGTTGCGGTAGTCGGCAGGCCTAACGTAGGCAAATCGACTTTTTTCAATAAAATAGCGGGGCGCAAGATATCCATAGTGGAAAACCGCCCCGGAATCACAAGGGACAGAGTTTACGCGGACGTGGAGTGGCTCGATAATCGTTTCACGCTGATAGACACCGGCGGCCTCGAACTCAAATCCGATGACGAAATGTGGTCGCACATCAGGCGTCAGGCGGACGTCGCCATCGAAACCGCGGACGTTATAATTTTTATGGTGGATTCAAAGAGCGGGCTCACCGCTTCAGATTACGACGTTGCGGATATGCTCCGCCACTCCCGCAAGCCGATAGTCCTCGCCGTGAACAAACTCGACAATTACGATCCCGTTAAACTCTCAGAATTTTATTCGCTCGGCCTCGGGGAACCTTTCGGCATTTCCGCCGAACAGTCGCAGGGGCTCGGAGATCTTCTGGACGAGGTGTGCGGTCATTTCAAGGAAAGCGGCGGGGCGGAAGAGGATGATTCGGTCAAAATAGCGATAGTCGGCAAGCCCAACGCCGGCAAATCGAGCCTTACGAACAGGCTTCTCGGGTTCGAGAGGACTATAGTTTCGGATATTGCCGGCACCACGCGTGACGCGATAGATACCCCCGTTGAATATAACGGCAAAAAATACACGGTTATCGACACGGCGGGCATAAGAAGAAAGCGCAGCGTGGAGGAGAACGTGGAATATTACAGCGTGGTAAGGGCGCTCGCTTCCGTTCGCAGGGCGGACGTAGTCCTCTGCGTTATCGACGCGGAACAGGGCGTTACCGAGCAGGACGTAAAGATCTGCGGCTACGCGCACGAACAGGGCAAACCGACTGTTATAATAATGAATAAGTGGGATCTTATCGAAAAAGATACCAACACCATAAACAAATTCAACGACAAGTTAAAGGCGGATCTCGCCTTTATGGATTATTTCAAATCGCTTTACGTTTCGGCAAAGACGGGCAAGCGTACCGAAAAGATATTCGCCCTCGTTGACGAAGTTCTGGAACACGCACGTTTCCGCGTTACTACCGGAACGCTGAACGATCTCGTTTCCGATTGCGTGCGAACCACCGAACCGCCCACAAAAAACGGAAGGCGGCTTAAAATTTATTACTGCGTGCAGGACGGAATATGCCCGCCGACCTTCGTGTTTTTCGTAAACGACGAAGAACTTATGCACTTTTCCTACAAGCGGTTTCTCGAAAACAGCCTGCGCAACGCCTTCGATTTTTCCGGCACGCCCATACGGCTTTTCGTTCGCCGCCGCGACAAGGAGGACGGATAATGAAGTTTATCGATATATGGTGGATACTTTTAATAATGGTCGTAGGTTCTTACCTTATCGGCAGTATCAATTTTTCCATAATCGTATCGCGCAGCAAGGGCAGGGATATAAGAAATATCGGCAGCGGCAACCCCGGTATGATGAATATGAGCCGCAATTTCGGCTTAAAAACGGGCGTACTGATACTCTTTCTCGATATGCTGAAAGGCGGTGTGCCCACCTTCGTCGGCTGGGTGGTTTTCCGCGGCGCTCTGCTTGACGGAACGACCTTCGTAATATCCGATATGACCAAGTATATGTGCGGGTTTTTCGCTGTTTTAGGGCACATTTTTCCGTTTTACCTCAAATTCAAAGGGGGCAAGGGAATAGCCGCCACGATAGGCGTTTTCGTAGTGGCTAACCCGTTGGTCGGCGTTATCAGCGGGCTTGCGGGGCTAGCGTTCATACTTATAACGAGCATGGGTTCGATGGGCTCTTTGATAGCGGTAACTCCCCCCGCGATTGCGGCGGAAATAATTTTCTACACTAAATATATATATATTAAAGGAAACGGATTCGCGCGGGCGCAGAATGTCACAATGCTGCTTATGCTCCTCGCGGCGGTACTTTTCGTGATAGGCATCTGCGTTCTCACCTGGGTAGCCCACAGGATGAATATAAAACGCCTTATTACGGGCGACGAACACCAGACTTCCTGGTCGGCAATGATAAAGAAATTCAAGGAGAAAAAGAAGGAAGAGCGCAGGGCGAAAAAGAACGCGGCGCTCGCCCCGGATACAGCCGAACCGGACGGCGAAGTTACCGATAAACCTTCCGAGTGAAAAGGCATAAACGAAAAAGACCTCTCATATACTTACAATATAGTAAGTGGCGGGAGGTTTTTTAATGCAAAATTACGATATCTACAACGATATAGCCGAGAGGACGGGCGGCGAGATATTCATAGGCGTCGTCGGCCCGGTGAGGACGGGTAAATCCACTTTCGTTTCCAACTTTATGGAAAAACTCGTTATCCCCGGCATAGCGGGCAAGAACAAAAAACAGATAGCCACCGACGAGTTGCCACAGTCGTCGGCAGGCAAGACAATTATGACCACCGAGCCGAAATTCGTTCCGGCAAACGCCGTAAGCGTGCAATTCGGCAAAATTTCAGCGAAGGTAAGGCTTATAGATTGCGTCGGTTACCTTGTAGAAGGCGCCGTCGGGCACGAAGAAGACGGCGTCGCGCGAATGGTCAAAACTCCGTGGTCGGACGAGGAAATGCCGTTTGAAAAGGCGGCAGCCACGGGTACGGAAAAAGTTATAAAGGAACATTCCACCATCGGCATCCTCGTTACTACCGACGGCACTATCGGCGATATTCCGCGCGCCAACTACGTCAAGGCAGAAGAGAGGGTGGCTAAGGAACTCAAGGCTATAAACAAGCCGTTCGCCGTCGTTCTGAACACCGCCGACCCTTCGGGGAAGGACGCGCAAAAACTCGCCAAATCTCTTTCGGATAAATATTCCGTCCCCGTCCTACCGATAAACGTAAAGGAAATGGGCGAGGCGGAAATATATTCCGTGATCGAGGCGGTGCTGTTCGAGTTTCCCTTAAAAAGTGTGGACGTTGAGTTGCCGAGATGGATGCAAACGCTGCCGCCATCTCACCCCGTGATTGCGGAAATTTTGAAAGAAGTGGCCGAAAACGCAGGTAAAATGACTAAAATGCGCGATTACACCGTGCTTGAAAACGCGCTTTCGGAAAGCCGGTATCTCGATCCGCCGAGAGAAGTGCGCGCAGGGCTTTCAACGGGCGCGGTCGTTTACGAGGCGGACGCGAAAAGCGGTTTGTTCTTTGAAATACTCGGCGAGGAATGCGGCGAAACGCTCGACGGCGACTACGGACTTATGACCTACGTCAAGGGGCTTAAAGAGGCAAAAGCCGCCTATATCAAACTTAAACAGGCGCTTATCGACGCGCAGGAAACGGGTTACGGAGTGGTCACCCCGTCCGTTGACGAGATGACGCTCAACGAGCCGGAAGTGGTAAAGCAAGGCGGAAGATACGGCGTAAAACTCAAGGCGCAGGCGCCCAGCCTTCACATAATGAAGGTGGATGTAGAGGCGGAAGTCAGCCCGATCGTCGCCTCGGAACAGCAGGGAGAGGACCTCGTGAACTATCTTCTCGCGGAGTTTGAAAACAACCCGAACGGTATATGGGAAACGAATATGTTCGGCAAGCCACTCTCTATGCTCGTAAGGGAGAGCATCGCCGGCAAACTCGACGCGATGCCCCGTCAGGCGCAGAACAAAATGCGCAAAACGGTAACGCGCATCGTAAACGAGGGGAAGGGCGGCGTCCTGTGCATTTTGCTGTAACGGGCAAAGTTATATAAGCGGAACGGTCCGGTCGAAGTATTCGGTCGGATCGTTTCTTTGTCGCAAAAACGAATTTTTCCCGTTTTATTTGCCGTAAAAAAAGAATTAAATAAATATTATTTTTTGATATTGTCGGCAGTTTTCAGCAGAATTTCAACCTCACCGTCAAATTTATTTGCATTAATTCGCTAAAACCGACATTATTTGCTTGATTTTCGACAAACTTTATAATATAATGAATGTGTATAAAATGTGAAGTTTTATGCAAAACTAATGAATTTTAAGTGATTGAAGGTATTTCAGCGCCGATTTCGGTCAACACCGGCGCCGATACTTTTCTTATCACCGCGGTTTTATAAATATAAGGAAAAAATAGATAAGCCCTTAAAAAAAGGGCGCGGAACGTGATTATGAAAAAATTGATTTTATTTTTACTGTCAATCGTTTTTACCGTCTTTTTGGCGGCTTGTTCCATAAATTCGAACAAGAACGTACTCCCGCAGGAGTCCGAACCGGCGGTAGTCGTGGAGGGTTGGGATAATCCCCATGCGAAAGACGCGGCATATACGGCGCAGATTCCGTCCGGCGGAACGTTCGCCTACGATGCTTCCCTTTTCGGTAAGGACGTTCGTTTTATAAAAGAAAAGGGCTTGAGGGTAGTGCAGTATCTCGGCGGCGGCGATCAGATCTCCGCCTTGCTCCCGTCCGACGCCGAAAATATCCGTTTCGGCGCTGCTTTCGCGCTTGCCGAAGATATAAAGGAAGGCGAACTCGATCTGTTCGTGGGGGGCAATAAATATCCTTCAGGCCACTTTGTATATACGGCTTTCGGCGAAAATTCCATCGACGACGTATCTGCACTCGCCGATACCGCGGCGGTAGTTGCGTCGTCCGTCGTTTCTATGCAAAGCAGAACTTACGACAGGCCCGTGGCGGTACGCCCGATAGTAAAATACTCCGTCGGTGAAAGCGATTTCTATCTCTATGCCGACGGTTACAACGTTGTAAATCTTTACCAAACGGTTTACGAGGACTATTATCTCAAAGGCAGGTCGGACGCCGCTAACTATATTCAGTCTGTGGTTAAAGCGGTAGGCGACAGAAGGACTTCGCAGGCGAACGTCAAGGCGGGTTTCGCCTCGCTCGCCGGCGATTACGTTTCCGACCTCTCGTCCGTCGGTGCGGAAGGTACCGTTTACGATTTCACGGCGGATTACGCCTCGGTAATAAATTACGGCAACGGCGGCGTATATAGCGGCATTTCGTCTTTCGCGGCGGGCGTTTACAACGGTCAATTCTGGCGCAACAGCGTAAGTTTTCTCCCGATGAACGTCTATTACCGCACCCTCGTTGACGGGGTACTTCTCTCCGAAAACAGCGCGTCGGCGGTAGTCGCGGCGCTTGCGGGTTCCACGGATAAAACCGTTCAGATAGTCGCTTCCGATAAATCTCACGAAGATTTCCTCTCCGTGACGTTAAAACCCGAAAGGTACGTAAAACTCACGTTAAACGACAGTTTTGTGTACGACAGGCAAGATCATTCCTCGTCCGTAGCGTCTATAGAACTCGGCGCGGATCCCGACGTGGCGATCGCTTATAGCGGCGGTTCCGCCATAGACGCGGGCAATTATTCCGCGGTGGTCACGGTCGAAGGATATAAGATATTGAACCGCGAAACCAACGAGAGCCAAACGGTAAACTATACCGTCACCCCGAGAAAGGTCTCCGTAGCGGCGGAAAATAAATCTTCCGACTACGGTCATGCGGATGTTCCGCTCACCGCCGTTATAACCGACGAGCAGGGTAACCTTACCATAACCGCAGAGGAGTTGGGGCTAATTCTCGAGAGGGGTGCGGGTGAAAACTGCGGCGAATACCCCATAACCGGAACGGTAACGAGCGGCAACTATTATGCCGACGAAGTTCGCCCAGGCGTCTATACCATAAACAAAGCGGATTATACGGAAGCGCCCGAATATATTTCGGCAGGCGTTCCCGTTCTTTCGTCGTATTACGGAAACACCCTTGCGGACGTCGTCCTTCCCGAGGGGTGGGTTTGGGTAGATCCGTCGGAAGTTCTTCCCGAAGTCAATGCGGACGGAACTTCCAAAGTTTCTCTCTATTCCGCGTCCTTTGTTTCAGACGATCCTAATTATGAAAGTTACCGCGCGGATATCACCGTAACCGTTTCCGCCCGCCCGGTTACCGTAAGAGTGGGTGACCGCAGCGCGACTTATCTCGCCGCCGAGCCGGAAATTTCCGCTGATGAAAACGTTACCGTAAAGGACGGAGCGGGCAATTCCGATATTTCCGTTTCCACTCTCGGCTTATCTTTGGTAAAAGCGGCGGGCGTTTCCGTCGGCAAATACGCCTTGACGGGCGACTGGTCGAATAAAAATTACGCGGTGACCTTCGTTTACACTTCGAACGGCGCGAGCGTATTCGAGATCGCCAAAAAAGAAATAGAGATAGAGTGGGGTACCGAACTCGGTTTCGTCTATAACGGAACGGCTCAATCGCCCGAAGTCGTCGCTTCCGGCATAATCGAGGGGGACGACTGCGCCGTTGCGGTCAGTAAATTCACCGCCGCGGGCGAACACCTCGCGTCCGCATATATCACCGGCGCGAGCAGTTTCAACTACAGGGTAAAGAGCGGAACGGTCAGCACCAAGCCATTTACCATAGAAAAGAAAGAAGTGGGCGTTTTATGGAATAATACCGGTTACGTTTACAACAAGAGCGCGCAGGGACCGGACGCGACCGCCACGGGCGTGGTAGAAGGCGACGTATGCGTTCTCACCGTAACAAAATATGTTCCCGCCGGCGATCATACCGCGCGCGTTACGGATATAAGCAACGCAAACTACAAACTTCCCGAAACGGGCATCGAAGAAAATTATACCATCGAACAAAAGACGGCGGAACTCGTTTGGACGGTCGGCTCCTATATTTATAACGGCTCCGCTCAAGGGCCGGTCGCCGCGGTGGGCAACCTTGAAAGCGGCGACGAATGTTCCGTTACAACCACTACGGAAGTCCACGCCGGCGCTTATTATTCCGAAGCAACGGCGCTAAGCAACGCCGACTATAAACTTCC
>JAFTDZ010000215.1 GCA_017453885.1 Clostridia bacterium | reverse complement strand
GTAACCCCGTTTACGACTATTCCCGCCAGAGCGAGAACGGGTATAAATGGTGGAAAAGTCGCCTGAAACACGCATTATCGGTATATGATTACGTCCGTATAGACCACTTCAGAGGGCTTGATAGATTTTGGTCCGTCAACGCCGGCTCGCCGGACGCGCGCGGCGGCGAATGGGTAAAAGCGCCCGGCGAAAAAATTTTTGAAGGTATCGACGCGCGTAACATTATAGCGGAAGATCTCGGCGTGATAGACGACGGAGTTATAAGCCTGCTCGAAAGGACGGGTTTCCCGAATATGAAGGTACTTGAGTTTGCCTTCGGCGGGGATTTCAAAAATCCGTATCTCCCTTGGAACGTCCGCGAAAATTGCGTATATTATACGGGTACGCACGATAACGATACCGTTCTCGGCTTTTTGGAAAGCGCGGACGATAATTTCCGCAAAACGATCGAAAAACAGGTGGCGGACTGCCTCGAATATCTTGAAATATACAGGACCGTGATCGGAAAGTACGCCGTTGCCGAGGCCTTTCAGGACATAGTTTACGCCTCTCGCGCCGATGTGGCGATCCTTCCCATGCACGACGTTTTATTTCTCGGCAGCGAGTACAGGATAAATTGCCCCGGCACCGTAGGGAATTGGACGGTGCGGTACAGAAAACGCCTTTTCACCGAAACCGCCGCGCAGTTGCTCAGGCGAAAGGCGAGGCGTTACGAGAGATAAAACGCCGTAAATCTCACGTTTTCGGTAATTTTTGTCGAAAATTTTTCCGTTCGTTTATATTATATTTCCGTAAGGGAAAGCATACACTAAAGATATGGAAATTCTTAAGATCACCGAACGGGAAAACAACCTTTCTAATATCGCTTATATGTACGGCGGGCTGATGGAGATACTATCGGGCGCGTCGAAGAATTTTTCGACTTATACCGACGGCGGCCGCTCCGTACTCGAAATAGAAACGCCGCTCGATTATGCGGAAATGATAAGGACGGAAGTCGAGGATAAAATTGCGGATATAATCGCCGTCAACTATAAATATTCTTATTTTTCGTCCGCGATAAAACCTTACGGGCTCACTCCGGACGAAAACGGCATCTTGCTTTCCGCGCTTATTTCCGCGGATATAGACGACGATAAACAATATATAAAAAGAAAGATCCGTTCCGAGGGGGAATACTCGGTTGACGGGCTTTTTAATTTTCGTCTTTCGGCGATTAAAAAGAAGTGGGAAGACGTCGCCTCTTATATTCCCAAGACCTTTGACGCGGAAAAACTTAAAGACTTTATCGCCTTCATTCTCGAAGAAAAGGCGGGCGTACGGGTATTCGTCGAAAACGGCAAGGTGTTCGACCGGCATTTCCGCAGGATAAACAGGACATCGCTCACCGGCAGGGAATACGGCGACGACAGGCTCGTGAACGAAATACTTCTTTCCGCTTGCGGCGAGGCGGAACTTCTCTCCCGCGTTACCGAGGGGGAAGAAAACTACCTGAAGGAATATATCGGCGGAAAAATAATTTTCGGAAAAACTTATTTTTCTGCGGAAAATAATTGACAACCTCGTCGAAAGAGGTTATAATATGGTAAACTTGTCGGAAAAACTTCGGGACAAGTAGCGGTAAACAACGCTTTAAGAGATGCGGCGGTCGGTGCGAGCCGTAAGCGGTGTTTTCAGGCGAAACCACCCGTCGTCCGGTTTTGCGTTTTTCATAAAACGCGTAAAGAGAGATGCCTTTTCGGCATAATTAAGGTGGAACCGCGGAAATTTTTCGTCCTTAGATCTTCGGATTTAAGGATTTTTTTATCGGTTCCGTAAAAAAGAGAAAAAACGAGAGAGGTATATAATTATGAAAGTTACTTTGAAAGACGGAAGTATCATCGAATTGAACGACGGCGCAACCTATGCCGACGCCGCCCGTCAGATAAGCGAGGGGCTTTACCGCAACGCCGTCTGCGCGAAGGCGAACGGAAAACTCGTCGACCTGTTTTCGGTCATAGACGGAGATTGCGAACTCGAAATAGTCACGCTTAAAGACAAAGAGGGGCTTGACGTTTACCGCCACACCTGTTCGCACGTGCTCGCGCAGGCGGTAAAGGCCGTTTTCCCCACGGTATCGCTCGCGATAGGTCCGGTTATCGAAAACGGATTCTATTACGATTTCGACTTCAAAACCCCTATCACTATGGACGACCTTTCCAAGATAGAGGACGAGATGAAAAAGATAATCAAGGCGGACTTCAAGGTGGAACGCTTCGAACTTCCGAGGAAGGAAGCCGTTAAACTTATGAAGAATTACGGGGAAAACTATAAGGTCGAACTTATAAACGACTTGCCCGAAGGCTCTGTAATTTCCTTCTACAAACAGGGCGACTTCACGGATCTTTGCCGCGGACCGCACCTTCCTTCCACGGGCAAGATAAAAGCGTTCAAACTCACTTCCATTACGGGCGCTTACTGGCGCGGCGACGAGAAGAACAAGATGCTCACCCGCATTTACGGAACGGCTTTCGAGAAGAAAGCGGAACTCGACGAATACCTTGCGGCTTTGGAAGAAGCGAAAAAGAGGGATCACAACAAACTCGGCAGAGAACTCGGCATATTTATGACCGTCGATACCATCGGGCAGGGGCTTCCCATTCTTATGCCCAAAGGCGCGAAGATAATGCAGATACTTTCCCGCTTCGTGGAGGACGAGGAAGAACGCCGCGGCTGGATGATAACCAAAACGCCGTATATGGCAAAGAGCGATCTTTATAAAATTTCCGGTCACTGGTATCATTACAGGGATAAAATGTTCGTGCTCGGCGATCCCGAAAAGGACGGCGAGGAAGAAGTTCTGGCTCTCCGCCCGATGACCTGCCCCTTCCAGTACCAGATATTCAAAAACGGCCTCAAGAGTTATAAAGATCTTCCCTGCCGCTATTCCGAAACGGCAACGGAGTTCCGCAACGAAAACAGCGGAGAGATGCACGGCCTTATACGCGTGCGTCAATTTACTTTGAGCGACGGGCATATCGTCTGCGCTCCCGAACAGATAGAGGACGAATTCAAAAAGTGCCTCGATTTGAGCAACTACTTCCTCGAATGCCTCGGCATGAAGGACGACGTGACCTTCCGTTTCTCCAAGCGCGGCAAGAATAAAGAGAAGTATATAGATAACGACGAAGCGTGGGAGAGAACGCAGAAGAAGATGAAGGAGATCCTTGACGACATCGGCTTAAAATACGTAGAAGCCGATGACGAGGCGGCGTTCTACGGCCCGAAACTCGACGTGCAGGCGAAAAACGTGTTCGGTAAAGAAGATACCATAATAACAATTCAACTCGACTTCGCCGCGGGCGAAAATTTCGGTATGTACTATATCGACCAGAACGGCGAGAAGAAGGTACCGTTCATAATTCACAGAAGTTCCATCGGCTGTTACGAGAGGACGCTCGCCCTGCTTATAGAAAAATACGCCGGAGCATTCCCGCTGTGGATAGCGCCCGTTCAGGTCAAGGTACTCAACGTCACCGACCGCAGCCTTGAATATTCGGAAAAACTCGTCGAAAAGATGAAGGCGGCGGGTATCCGCGCCGAACTTGACGACAGGAACGAGAAGATAGGCAAGAAGATACGCGACGCGCAACTTGAAAAAGTGCCTTATATGCTTATTCTCGGCGACAAAGAGGTGGAGGAAGGCACCGTGTCCGTCAGGGCGAGAAAGGAAGGCGACGTGGGTTCCTTCACGCAGGACGAATTCATCGCAAGAGTCCTCTTCGAGGACAGAACGCACAAGTTGGACTGAATTCCGCCCCTGTTTTTTGATAAACCGCGTAAAAACGTTTGACAAATAGCGAAAGAAGTGGTAATATATTTAGCGCAAAGCAGAAGTTACCCTTCTCACCGCCGGTCACGCTTAAGCGGTTCAATAACTTATAATTGCCTTCGGCTTATTATGATTTATTGCGGGTTGCTTTCTGCGGCCCGCTTATTTTTATTAAAAAGGAAGGTATAAAGTTATCAAAGACCAACATCAGATCAATGAGGCCGTAAGGGATAAGGAAGTTCGCCTTATAGGGCAGAACGGGGAACAACTCGGCATATTGAGCGCGCACGAGGCGCAGAAGATAGCGGACGAGGCAGGTTTGGACCTCGTGAAGATCTCTCCCAACGCAACGCCGCCGGTATGCAAGATAATGGATTACGGCAAGTTCAAGTTCGAACAGTTGAAAAGGGAGAAAGAGGCGAAGAAAAATCAGAAGATCGTGGAGATAAAGGAGATCTGGCTCTCCATGACCATCGACGTGGGCGACCTTAACGTAAAGGCTAAGCAAGCCCTCAAATTTCTCGCGGGCGGCAACAAAATAAAGGTTTCCATAAGGCTCAGGGGCAGGCAGAACGCCCACTCCGATCTGGGGCTTGACGTTATGTTCAAGTTCTTCGATATGCTTGAAGGGAAAGCGGTAATGGACAAGAAACCGGGGCTTGAAGGGCGCACGATACTTATGGTATTGAGCCCTAACAAGGCTGCGGATAACGGTAAAAAATAACGGAGGACATCATCATGCCAAAAATGAAATCGCACAGCGGTGCAAAGAAACGTTTCAGTTTGACCGGTACGGGCAAAGTGAAAAGAGGCCATCAAGGTAAAAGTCACATTCTTACCAAGAAAGACACTAAGAGAAAGAGAAGATTAAGACAACAGACCCTCGTCGCTAAAGCGCAGGAAAGAACTGTTAAAAATAGTCTTATTCCCTATAAAGGCTGAAAGGAGGGCAAGGAATTATGCGTATTAAAAGAGGCGTAAACGCGGTAAAGAAACGCAGAAAGATCATGAAACTCGCCAAAGGTTATTTTGGCGCGAAGAGTAAATTATACAGGGTAGCCAACCAGGCGGTAATGAAATCCCTCACCTACGCTTACGTGGGCAGAAAACACAAGAAGAGAGATTTCAGAAGGCTTTGGATAGCGAGGATAAACGCCGCGGCGAGGATCAACGGCCTTTCCTACTCCAAATTTATGTTCGGCCTCAAAAAGGCAAACGTAACTTTGAACAGAAAGGTACTTGCCGATATGGCGGTGAACGACGCGCAAGGGTTCGCGTCCCTCTGCGAAGTAGCGAAAGCAAACGTATAACTGAAATAAAAGCCAGCCTTCCGAGCAAGAAGGCTGGTTCGCATATTCGGATATGATAATTTCGTCAAGGCAAAACTCAAAAATCAAGAGGATAGCCTCGCTCAAGGAAAAGAAATTCCGCGAGGAATACGGCGAATACCTCGTCGAAGGCGTCAAAATGGTAAGAGAGGCGGTCCTTTCGGGCATGCCGGTCGTACAGATAGCGGGCGTCGGTCCCGCCCTTTCGGAAGTTCCGTCGTCCTGCGCCGAAGTTATAGAGGTGGACGAAAATGTGTTCGGGTATCTTTCCGAAACGAAAACGCCGCAGGGCGTTATAGCGGTATTGAAAAAGCCGGAAAATCTTCCCTTGCCGCCTTCGGGCAACTGCGCCGTGTTCGACGGGGTATCCGATCCCGGCAACCTCGGAACGATGATTCGTACCGCCGCGGCTCTCGGCATAAAGGATTTATATACCTGTAACTGTGCAGACGCGTACTCTCCGAAGGCAGTCCGCGCGAGCATGAGCGGAATTTACCGCGTCGCTATTCGCGATTTTGACAGGCAGACCGTTCTCGGCCTTCTGTCGGGCGTGAATATAGCGGTAGCGGATATGGGCGGCGAAAGTATTTTTAATCGCGAATTAAAAAAGCCCTACGCCCTCGTTATAGGCAACGAGGCGAACGGGGTATCGGAGTTTTTCAGGGCGGCGGCAGACGAGGTCGTTTCGCTTCCGATGAAGGGAAACGTCGAAAGCCTGAACGCGGCGGTGGCATTTTCCGTAATAGCGTACACCGTCGAAAACAAATAAAATCGTAAGGAGTATTTATGTCAGGACACAGCAAATGGGCCAACATTAAAAATAAAAAGGCAAAGACCGACGCCGCAAAAGGCAAAATATTTACCAAAATAGGCAAGGAAATAGCGGTTGCGGCAAAGGGCGGAGCGGATCCGAACCTCAACTCCAAACTTGCGGACGTGATTGCCAAAGCGAAGGCCGCCAATATGCCTAACGACAATATCGCGAGGGCTATAAAGAAGGCGGCGGGCGAAGGCAGCAACATAAATTACGAAAACCTCGTTTACGAAGGTTACGGCGTCGGAGGCAGCGCGGTGATAGTTACCACGCTTACCGACAACAAAAACCGCACCGTGGGCGACGTAAGGCACCTGTTCGATAAATACGGCGGCTCGCTCGGCAGTACCGGCAGCGTTTCGTATATGTTCGAACAAAAGGGCGTGATCGTAGCGGAGAGGACTGTCGATCTCGACGAGGACACTATGATGGAAATAGCGCTCGAGGCGGGCGCGGACGATGTTCTGACCGACGACGACTGCTACACCGTATATACCGCCCCCGGAGATTTTTCCGCGGTGCGTAAATTTCTCGAAAATAAGGGAATAACTTTTATAGAGGCAGACGTGGAAATGGTCCCCAACGACTATATCACGCTCGAGGACAAGCAACTCGAAACCTTTACCAAACTTATCGACGCGCTCGAGGACAATGACGACGTTCAGGCAATATACCACAACGTCAACCTGCCGGACGAGCCGGACGAAGAATAATAATTTAGCGAATGATGCGGTACGGATAATTCCATGCCGCATTTTTAAGGAGATTTTATGATAAAAACCGACCTTTACAGACAGAAAATAAAAGAACTGTCGCAAACCCTGCAAGAGGCAGGGTACTCTCTTTGACTTATCCAACGTCAAAAAAGAATTAGCCGAACTCGAGGCGGAGCAGGAAAAGCCCGAAGTCTGGCAGGATCTTGAAAAATCAAAGCAGATAGCGCGGAAAATTTCCGCCCTGCGCTCTAAAACCGACGCCTTCGACAAGGCGGAAAAGGCTATAAACGACACGCTCGAAGTTATCGAACTCGCCGAGGAAGCGGAGGACGAATCTCTTTTCGAGGACATCGAAAAGGAACTCACTGCCGCCGAAACGGATATAGAGGAGATGCGCCTGCAAACCCTCCTTCGCGGCAAGTACGACGCACTCAACGCCATAATGACCTTGCACGCGGGCGCCGGCGGTACCGAGGCGTGCGACTGGGTTTCCATGCTCTACAGAATGTACCTGCGCTACGCCGAGCGGCACGGCTATAAGACCGAGGAACTCGACAAACTCGACGGGGACGAAGCGGGGATAAAGAGCGTTTCCTTCCGTGTGGAAGGCG
>JAFTDZ010000214.1 GCA_017453885.1 Clostridia bacterium | reverse complement strand
CAGGCAGTATCGATCTTGAAACGGGCGCTTTTCACGCGGAATACGAGGACGAAATAGACGGCGGCTTCGATTTTTACGCCGCGCAGACGCTCACCGCTCCGGACGGACGTATCATAATGACTGCCTGGATGCAGATGTGGTCACGTTCCATGCCTACCGCAAAAGGCGGATGGGCCGGCGCGGCGATACTCCCGAGGGAACTTTCTATCGTAAACGGCAAACTTATCCAAACCCCTGTACGGGAAATAGAAAAGTACAGACAGAACGGTGTTTATCTATCCGAAAAAACGATCGACGGAGAGGTTTCTTTTGCCGGCGTGAACGGGGTAAAAGTCGAGTTGGATTTTTCGCTGAATGTCGATTCCGCTGAGAAAACGGGGGTTAAATTGTATAAAGGCGATGTGAACGAAACCAAAATTTATTACGACGCGAAACAAGAAAAAGTCGTTTTCGACAGGTCCGGAATGGGCATCCGCATTTCTCACGATCCGAAAGAAAAGGACGCTTCCGTCCGTTCGGTAAAAATAAAATTAAACGGCAACGTTATACGTTTCAGAATTTTTCTCGACGTATCGAGTTGCGAAGTTTTTATCAACGGCGGAGAGAGGACGATGACGGGCAACGTCTATTCCGGCCCGGCAGATAACGGCATTTGCTTTTTTGCCGAAGGCGGAATTTCCGAAATCGTTCGCCTTGAAAAATACGATATAGTCGTGTAAATATCGCCCCGCCGCAACTTTGCCGCAACTCCCGCCCCGCCTTCCGCCGCAATTTTCGCCGCAATAATTCTACGCTTAAAACCCGAAGTTCATCGCCGTATATCGCCCCGTTCGCGAAATATTTCCCCGCCTGAAATCAAAACCGGCTATTTACCTTTTCAACCCGAGTATTTCGTCGGCGGAAACGTCCAATATTTCGCAAAGGTTGGCAAAAGTATCTATCGCGGGGTATTTGTCAAGCCTTACGTACTTACTTACTGTCGATGGGTTTATTCTCAGCCGTTCCGCTATCTGTTTTTGAGACATGTTTGAGGTTTTTATCGCCTCTCTTAACCTTTTTTGAATATCTTTTATCAAAATCATAAAAAAATTATAGCACAATGTGCTTTTTTTGCTTGACAAAAGGCACATTGTGCCATTATAATGTTAAGGAATAAAATCATGCGGATAAATTTGTACGAAGAACTTCGAAGAAAAGTCGGTTGCGAACGTATCGCCGATATGGCTTTCGGCAACGAATATAATAAAGACGCTATCGCCGCAGTGCAGCACAAAGTTTTATGCCGCGGCATGTCGGAGTCACGCGCGCACTTTCATTCGCTCAAGCAACTTAACGAGTTATATAACTATCTCACGGGCGAACAAGCCGCTTTCTCAAACGTTGCGGATATAAAAAACGCCTTCATGAATATAGAAGTATAACCCCGTCGCCGGCAACGGTTCGGTTACGTTATCGTTGCGGCGTGTTTTGCGGTTTTCCGCAAAAGCAAAATTTTCGTCTTTTATGTCGAAATTTGCAAGTTCGTGTCGTATATATCATTATATAATATACGCGCGTAAATAAAAGCGTTTTGCCGTAAATGTTTTCGCCTTATTTCGCCTTAATTGCT
>JAFTDZ010000213.1 GCA_017453885.1 Clostridia bacterium | reverse complement strand
CCTTACGAAATATTGAGCAAAAACAGGGTGTGGAAGGATATAATTTCCCCGCTCAACGCGCCGTTCGCGATAGATTCCTACAGATACCGTATCGCGTTTGACGGCGGCGAAATAAACCCTTACTCGATAAAGGCTTTTCTGCTTTCCGCAGGGAACGGAAAGCGGGTTGCGGGCAAGGCGGCGGAATATATAACAAACGGAAAGATCACGCTCGCGCCGAACGGTAACGGCGTGGAACTTATTTGCGAAAACCGCAGGATAGACAACCTGTTTGAGTTCGAGGACAGTTACGATTGCGGCGACGCATACAGATACAAAAATTATTCCGCAACCGAATATCGCCTGAAATATAAACTTAAAAAGGTTGCATTCAAACAGTCCGCCCTTATGGGCGCGGCATTTTTGACTTACGAACTTCATTTTCCCGAAACGTTCGATTCCGATACGCGCGAACGTTCGGAAAAAACGGTAAAAACCGTTCTGGACGTAAAACTCACTCTCGAAAAAGATTCCGATACGGTAAAGATAGATTACAACTTCGTAAACAAGGCGAAAAACCACCGTTTCAGAATAATTTTCAATTCGGACGTAGCCGCGGAAGCAATGGCGGCAGACGCGCCTTTTGATATAACGTATTACGGCAAGAAGGACGATTGCCCGCTTGAAAACAGCAACACTTACTCCAATTCCTCGTTTGCCTGTCTTGAGGGCGGCGATCGCGGTTTTTGCGTTTTCACCGAAGGTCAGCACGAAACGGAACATAACGGCGATAAACTTATCTTCACGCTCGTCCGTTCGACGGGCGCTATCTATGCGGATAAGGACGGCCGCGTCGCCGGCGGAACTCTTTGGAGCGTACCCGAAAATCAATGCCTGCGCGAGATAAAAGGTCGCTTCGGCGTAAAATTGTATTCCGGCGATCTCTGCGCGGCGGATATACCCGTCGCTTCAGCCTTATTTGCCGTCGGCGCGGAATGCTATTTCGATTCCTGCGACAGAAAAAAATTTCACGGAGGGGCGTTCTTCCATCCCGATCCGGACCTTCATCAACTCTACTATCCGAAGGACGTTTACCCCGAACTTAAAATAGAAAACAACGCAGGCATTATAAAATGCGAAGGGAAGGGAATTGCCGTTTCCTGCGTGAAAAAGGCGATTAACGGCAAAGGTTATATTTTAAGAGCGTATAATTTTACGCCGGAAAACGCGTTTGCCGATATAACTTTCGGCGGAAAAATTTATTTGACCGACGCGGAAGAAAAGACAAAGAAATTTATAGGTAAAAATTCCGTCCGAGTGGAATTCGGGCAGAAAAAAATACTTACGTTCAGGCTTGTAAAGGAGCGAAAAAAATGAAAAAGTACGACGTAGCCGCATACGTCTGGCCGGCATACACGGGCGACGAACCGCGCGCGAGAATGTTCTGGCGGGAGGGCATAGGCGAATGGCAATCGATAAAAAATTCAAAGCCGAAAGAAAACGGATATTTCTGGAACAGAAAACCGCTTTGGGGCTACGTTAACGAGGCGGACCCTTCGGTTATGGAAATGCAGATAGAGGCGGCGGTATCGCACGGGGTGAACGTTTTCATATACGATTGGTACTGGTTTGACGGCAGACCTTTTTTGGAGCAGTGCCTCGACAACGGCTTTCTCAAAGCGACGAATAACGATAAAATGCAATTCTATCTCATGTGGGCGAATCACGACGCAAACCATTGTTGGAATATCGATCTTTCCGATGAATACGGCGGCACCGTGATATGGAAAGGCGCTGTTGACCGCGCGGGGTTCGAAGCCGTCGTTCGCCGCGTTACGGAAAAATACTTCCGCCGACCGAACTACTATAAAATAAACGGCTGCCCCGTTTTTATGATCTACGACGTTACGAACCTTATAAACGGGCTCGGCGGCATAGAAAATACGAAAGAAGCCCTTTCTTGGTTCAGAGAGCAAACTAAGGCGGCGGGGTTTCCCGATCTGCATCTTCAGTTGACCGTCTGGAACGAGGCGGAAGTAAATTTAAGCGGTTTTGACGCGAACATGAAGGGTTCCACCAAAGACGTCGTTCGCCTGCTGGAAGCCGATAGCGTTACGCACTATCAGTTCGCGCATTTCGTAAATATAAACAGGAATTACGAGGAAATCCTGCCGGACGTTTCGGCAGAGTGGAAGCGTATCGAAAAAGAGTATAAAATGCCGTATTTCCCGCATATTTCATGCGGGTGGGACAACAATCCGAGGTTTAAGAAGTTCCGCCCCGGCATAGTGAAAAACAACACGCCGGAAAATTTCGAGAAGGGACTTCTGATGGCGAAGGAATACCTCGATACGCATCCGGACCTTCCGCCGCTTCTCACGATAAATTCCTGGAACGAGTGGACGGAAACCAGTTATCTCGAGCCTGACGATTTTTACGGTTACGGATACCTCGACGCCGTGAAGCGCGTTTTCGGATAAAAGGTAAAATCAAAAACCTTCCGTTTTTACAAGACGGAAGGTTTTATAACGGTTTTATTATCGGCTGTCAGTCAACGTAACCCGCCGTTATCAACGCTTTATACGCGTCGTAGTATTTTTTACCGAGGAGGTTTATGGCCTCTCTACAGAAGTGGATGTTGTCTCCTTTAATATCGGGGCTGTCCGGGTGCGTGGGATCCTGTTTGTTGGATTTCAATCCTTCGGTCGGTACGAACGCCGCGGGAGCATTGCCGGAGCAAACACGTTTGGTCGCGTTGAGTATTTTTTCGCAGGCGTTTGTGGTTCCTACTTCGGAATACTTCCAATCGTGAACGAAATCGCCGCATACGAACGGAAGTTTCGGACAGTTGAATGTCGTTCTCACGTTATTCAAAAGGTTATTAAGGTAATTATAATATGTGTTTTCGGCCATACGTCCTATCGCATCGTTTTCGCCCTGATGCCACAGGAAGGCTACCAAGCGGTGCTTGTAAGTAACGCTGTCGCCGAAGGGGAGTTTCAAAGCGTCCTGCACGGCTTTTATCATTCTGGGGTAGAGGTCGCCGGTGGGTTTCCAGTTCCAACTCGGAACGCGCGGGTGGTTTTCCGAAAAGCCCGTGCCGCCTATAGCCGCTCTCACTATCAGAATTTTTCTGCCTTCCGGCAGCAGTCCGCTGTTTCTGTATTCCCTTGCGAAAACGAGCGAGAAATCGTTGCGGGGGCCTACGGAGGTAGGTCTTTCTTCCGCTCTGATAACCGACCACCTGAGTTTTGACAGGTCGTCATCACTGGGATAATTGTTGTAGTGGGTGCTGTCGGTGTAATAGAGGATATCTTCTCTCGGAACGTAAGTGGCTGTGGCGCCAACGTCTCCGTATCCGTTACCCTCGGCGTTTGACTGGCCGGCCTGAATTATTATGTCGTACCCTTCCGTTTCATACCAATCCGTATCGTCTTCCTCTATGGGGCAGGTGTATGTTAAATAATCGTTCGGGTTGAACACTTCCGGTTTGTTGTCGGTATCCTCGCTCGAACCGGAAGAAGTGCCGCCCGAAGAAGTATATGGGGAAGTACCGGACGACGTACCGTTCCCTGAAGTGTTTTCGCCGCTTTCGTTACAGCCGAAAAGCATGGCGGAAAACATAGCGGCTATCAAGATGCATATTGCGGTTTTCAGTGTTCGCTTTAACGATATCATTATAGATCTCCTTTTGGTTGCGTATTACGCAACGCGTTTCTGTATTTATATTATATCATATAGCGAAAAAATTGTCAAGAGTAAATCGCCGCAATATGAATTTATACTGAATAAGGTCGGATATTTTATGAAAATCAATAATGAAGATAAAATTATGAAAAACTATTTTGATATATACGCATCGAACACGCTTGCCGGCAGCGGTAATCAATTTATTTTTACTTCAAACGGAAACGAAGTGAAAACGGGCAGAATATTCTATAAAATATATTGCGGCGGAAGGTATAATTATTCTTTCTTGTTTTCAAACGTTACGGACAGCACGTTTGCGGATGGCTGCGTGTCCCGCGCAAACCGCGTTTGCCCCGAATGGACTATCCGCCGCCTGCGCGCCGGCAGGCTTCGGTTTTTCCCGGAAGGGATAACCTATGAACAAATGGCGGCGGCCGGCGGCATTTGCAACGATATAGGCGACGTTAAAGACGTAACTTTTTGCGGCGAAAAGGAAAAGAAAGTTGCGAAAGGGGAGATTTTTTATTCCGATCCCGTTGAAATGGAGTTTTGTAAAGGCGAATACCTTTGCGTTGAGATTACGTTTTCCGGTACGGAAATTCCCTGCCACGAGGAGTCTTTGTTGCCTACGTTTATAAAGAGAGGAGAACTTTGGGAGTATTCACGCAGGGTGCCCGTTCCCTCCATGATAGGTTGCGACCGTAAAGTGAAGGGAAGAATTGCGTTTTTCGGTGATTCGATAACGCAAGGTATCGGTACGCCGCTTAATTCTTACCGCCATTGGAACGCTCTTTTCGCGGAAAAACTCGGAGATGATTTTTCGTACTGGAATTTGGGGCTCGGTTTCGGTCGCGCTGAGGACGCCGCCTCGGGCGGTGCGTGGCTGAAAAAAGCGGAGAACAGCGATTTTTGTTTTGTTTGTTTCGGTGTAAACGATCTTCTTCAAGGGAGATCAAAACAAGCGATAATG
>JAFTDZ010000212.1 GCA_017453885.1 Clostridia bacterium | reverse complement strand
GTTACGCTGCCGAACGGAAGCGTTTCGTAAGCGAGAAGGTTACGCCTGTTGTAGTAAACTATCTTCGTGCTGCCGCCGCCTATCTCGAGGATTATGCCTTTCGGTATATCCATCGTGTTGATAACGCCTTTATAGACGTAAGTCGCTTCTTCCTCTGCGCTCAATACGCGCAGTTTGATGCCGCAGGTCGCGGCTACTTCGTCAAGAAAACTGCGCTGATTCTTCGCCCTTCTAACGGCGGCGGTCGCCACGGCGATGATGCGCTCTATCTGGTACGCGTCGCAAAGTTTGCGGAACATCTTCAACGTCTTTATCGTTTCCGCCACGCGCGGCGGTTTTAGGAAGCCGTCCCTCTCCATGTCCTTGCCGAGCCTGACGCTCTCTTTCAGTTGGTCTATGACCATAAAATGTCCGTCCCCCAGCATCTCCACGATGACGAGCCGCGCGGAGTTCGAGCCGAGGTCGATTATGCCTATTCTTTCCAAAATATATACCTCTTTTTTAAGTAATTTGTCTTAACGTTTAGCATTATACCACAATATATCGTGCTTGAACAGGGGTTTTTCAAATCTTTGTGCAGTTTTTTACGATATTTTTCAAATTTTACAAATTTTTTCCTTTCAGCCCGCTCGCCTTGCGGGGTTTTTGTTAATTTTTATCAATAATCAAGCGTATTTCGGCAAAAATACGATTGTACATTCTGCACAAAATTCGTTTGGCAAACGGTAATATCCGTCAAATAAATGTGAAAAATTTTCATTTTTGAACGAACAAAATCAAACTTTTTCGGCTTTTGCCGATTTGCTTATAAAAAATCCGGATACGAACTGAACGATCGCAAGCAAGATCAGAAAGCCGCCGAAAACACGCTTTATCGCCTCGCCTTCGATATTTCCGCCCATATACGAAAACGCCGCGGCGAAGGCTGCGGCGGGCAGTATGATATAAAGTATATTGCCGAAGTCCACCAGCCCTTTCCTTATATGAAAGAACAGCGCCGCCGCCGACATAGGTATAAAACTTATAAGGTTCACCGCCTGCGCCCCGATCTGCCCCATACCGAAAAGCAATGTGAGCAAAGGTATCAGGATAGTTCCGCCGCCCATGCCCATGCCGCCCGCTATGCCCGCCGCCGCGCCCGCGATAAACAGAAAAACGTATTTCATATGTAATCCTTTCAGAAAAAAAGCAGTCTTACCCCGGCAATCAACATTATAAAGGCGAACAGATTTACAAGAAAGCCGTTTTTCACCTTCCTTAACAAAAGCGCGCCGACGATACCGCCCGCCACCACGCCCATGCCCGCCGGAATCCCTTCCGCAAGCGGAAAACTGCCGTATAACGCGTAAATAAGCCCGCTTATTACCGTGACGGGGAGAATCACCGCAAGCGCCGTTGCGTGCGCCCTGCGCGGCGGATAACCGAGCAGAAAGACGAGCATCGGCACCACTATCATTCCGCCCCCGCCGCCGAAAAGCCCGTTCGCCGCGCCCGCCAGAATGCCCGCCGCGGAAAGCAATATTTTGTCCTTCGCCTCTTTTTCCATAAAAAAATTGTTTGCAATTTCCGATAAATTTTTCTTAATCGTAAAAAATTTCGGCTCACCGCGTTAAAAAAGTTTGCATTTTATCTTTATATATAATATAATTATTGAGTATCTTAATACACTTCATTTATAAAGGTGGTCTTATGACAAACGAAACGATGAAAAAAGGATCCAGATCCATTATCGCGCTTATCGCGGTTTTCGTTATGTCCGCGGCGCTGCTTTTCGTAACCGCTTGCACAGGCGGGAAGGACAGCAGCACTTCGAGCAGCGATTCTTCGAGCGGCGCTTCTACCGCCACGGTGACCGATACTCACGTTTTGCTCAACGGCAATTTCGAGTATTACGCCGAGGGCGACAGCGTAACTTTCCCGTACAGTTCGAGCATAAAATGGTCGAACTCCCGCGGGTATATAGTCAGCGCGTCCTCGTCGGACTACGCTCCTTCCTCTACCGGAAAGTCCGGCATAATCTCCACGGGTGACGAAGCATACGCCAAACTTCTCGAAACGAAGTTCGGCTCTACCGACGATACGCTCGAAACTTACCTCAAGGGCGATAACGCCGCGGCGTTCAACCCCCACAGCCCGTCCTACTACGGCTATACCGAAAAGGATGCGGACGTTCCGGAATCTTCCGATAACGACCGCGTGCTTATGATACACAACCGCGTGAGCGGCAGCGAAGGGCAAGGTACGGCTCAATACTTCTATTCAAGCGGTTCCACTCTCTCCCTCGCGGCGGGCGAATACGGCAAACTTTCCGTTTGGGTAAATACCTACGGCCTCGCCACCGAGATGAAAACGAACGAATACGGCGCCTACGTAAAAGTGGTGAACAAAGCCGGCTCTACCGACCTTTCTCCCCTCTTCGTTAAAAACATAAACACGAACGGGCAATGGGTAAAAGTGGAAATTTACCTCGAGGCGAGCAAACTCTCTTCCTCGACCTACACGTTATATCTCGGGCTCGGGCTCGGCTCGGCAAACGTCCGCGCCGAATACGCCGAAGGTTTCGCTTTCTTTGACGACGTTACCTTTGAAACCTTAGAGAAGGACGAATATGCCGCGGCGGGCGTTCCCGCGGGCAACGTTTACGATTCCTTCACCGCAGACGCCACGACGGAACTTACCGATATTGACGACGAAGATATAAACGCTTCCCTCGCGGGCGCGACATATACCGCCAATAATAAGGAAGATAACGCGAGTTATTCCGTATTGAAATATTCCCTCTCCAACGCGGCCATCCTCACAAGACCGGCGGGACTTTTCACCGTGGACGCGGCGGACATAAAACTCAACGGCGAAGCGTTCGCGAACGCCGGCCACAAAGCCGAAGCGCAGGGTGCGCTATCCTCGTCCGTAAAATTCGCCGCGAAGAGCGCTTTGACGCTTTCCGACGAAAAGGCTTTCCTCGGGGCTGACGACGAAGTTCTGTTTGCCGACGCAGACGAATTCCTCTGCTTCGATTTCGGTTCTACTCCCTCTTCCGTGAAGGTGACCATGGGAACCATGACCTTGGACAAGGACGAAAGAATCCTGTTCACGTTCTGGGCTAAAACGAAAGTAGATCTCCGCTCGGCGAAAGGCCTTACCGTCACCGTGCGTGACCGCGGCGCCGCGGGCGTTGCCGAAGACGATTATAAGACTACCGACGTAATCGCCTCTCTTACCGAAATAAATTCCGAAAACAACGGATGGAAACAGTATTCCGTCATTATCAACAATACAGCGAAGGAAATAGACGGCGCGACCGGCATTGAAAAAGACGAGGCGGTTACGAGATATTTCGACCTCGTTATCAACTTCGGCCCGACGGATAACCTCGTAAATGATAAATCCGAATTCCCGAAGGGTTACGCCCTCGTTGGCGATTTCGAATACGCCTATATTTCGGAAGAAGCCGCTTCCGTATTCAACGTAAACAATACGGTCAGCCTCTCCGCCGAAATAGTCAACACCAAGACGGAAAGCGACGGGACCTATTCCCTCTCCGGCCGCAAAGGTCAGATAGAGAGCGCCCAACTCACTCAACCCCTCTCCGTAATTCAGGCTTACGGCACCAACTACGCCAACTCCGGTATATTCAATTCTAAATATTATACCGACGACAAGGCGATAAACGGCGTTTCCATGGCTTTGATAAACGCCCTCGAAAAGGACTCTGGCAACGATTATTTACAGGCCCTCGCCATAGGCGACGCGATCGGTTACTACACCGATAAAAACACCGTTTCCGCAAACTCCCTCGCTAAAGTCACCGTTAAACTCGCGGTGTTCGGCGGGGCGACCGCTCACGTGAACGTTCTCGACAGAACCAAAACCCCCACCGGAACGCGCGGTTACGATATCCTCGCTTTAAGCAAGGATGATATAAAGACGGAAAACCTTGTTTCCGGCTCGCTCGAAAACGATATAGTTTACTCTTACGAAGTAAGCGGCTCGGCAAAGGAAGGCAAGTGGATAACCGTTACCTTCTACGTTCAGGCCGGTACCGAAAGCATAGATTTCAGCGTTGAAGTAGGCAACTATACCGACAGGGCCGATATGTGGGACGCCACCAAGACGGCTAACGGCGTTGTGATAGTAAACTCCGTAAACGTTTCCACTTCGGATACCGCCACCGTTTCCTCTCTCGAGGACGAGGCCGAACTCAACGGCGCAACTTCCGAAACCGTAACCTTCGCCTACAGAACGGACAGTTACGACATAGATAATAAGGATACGCGCGTCACCACCGAAATAGCGGGCGAAACCGAAAACGTGACCAAAGTTACCGACGGCGACCTTTACTTTACGAGCGAATCGGCAGACGGTTACGTCCTCTACGCCAACTACCTCGCCACCAACTTTGAAGATAAAGTTTACGTTACCGTTTCTACCGGCGACGAAACCGACGACAGCACAAGTACATCGGATACTTCCTCGTCAGACAATTCGGACGCGCTCCCCGTAGAGGCAAGATGGCTTTACATTTCTTCCATCGTAATAGCCCTCGCGCTCATAGTGGTGCTTGCGATAATTATCGTAAGGTACTTCGTGAAGAAGAGCCGCGCTAAACGCGTAAAGACCGTATCTTATTATGATAAGGACGCGCGCGACCGCGCCAACGAAAAGATACGCGCGAACAAGGCTAAACGTGCCGCGCTCGAGGCGGAAAACACCGAACCCGAGGTTTCCGACGAAGAACCCGACGAATACGATTACGACGCCGCCGCCAATATAGACGAAACCGAAGTAACCGAGGAAGTTGCCGATGACGCAGCGGAAGAAGTAACCGAGGAAGCCCCCGTTGAGGAAGCCGCCCCCGCAGTTGAAGAAACTCCGGCGGAAGCGCCCGCAGAGGTCACGGCTGAACCCGCGCAGGAAGCACCCGCGGAACCCGCTCCCGTAGCGGAAGAAACACCCGCGGAAACGACGGAAACACCCGCGGAACCCGCAGAAGAAAAGAAAGAGGACTAAATCCCCTTTCCCCTTCGCAACTAAGAAAACCCAAACGAAAAAGGCTCGTTTTTTAAGCGAGCCTTTTATTTGTGCTGTTTTAACCGAAAGACACGGCCATGGATAAAGTTTACTCTATAAGCGTAGGTACGCTTGCTCCTTTGCGCAGAACGTATAAGCGGCATTTCCCGTTCAACTGATCCTTATAATCAATGAAGTACAGATCGTCGCCGACCAAACAATATTCCGTAGCGTAATATTCGCCGTTACAAAGTAATACGAGCGTCGGCTCCGTTTCCGTTTCGGCGTCTGCATTGACTTTGTATAACCCGTTCGACGAGGCGGCAACGGTGGTATCCGAATAATAATACACACAGCCGTCCTTATAAGTTACGCTCACGGGATCGGTTTTTTCGGTAACCATTTCGTTATAATCCGTTCCGTCTATACGGCAACGGGCAAGGCGCTTATTCGACCAACCGATGCCGTACATCTCTCTGTAATAAATATACGTTCCGTCCGTATCGAAAACGGTTGTGTGTATCGACTTGCCGTTTACTTTTATTTCCGTATCCGCCTTCGTGGAAAGATTTAACGAATGGATATTGTTTCCGTTAACGAAGTAAAGGAATCCGTTTGCGTGTTTCAGACAGGTAACTCCTTTATCATAAATTATCTCGTCGTTCGATCCGTCCGGCAGGCATCTGCGGATCGCCGTGCGCGCCCCCGCGGCGTTTTCTTCAACATAATAAATATACGTTCCGTCCGAACAAATATCCCTTGCGGAATAATCGTTTATCTTCACCGCTTCCCCGCCCGTTTTCAGATTGATAACGTAAGTATCGTTGTTTACGAGATAAGAAACTACGTTCATATAAAGATAGTCGCCTATAATTGAAAAATCGGTCACCTTTTCGGTCGTTATGCGTAAATTCGCCTTTGTCTGCGGGTTGTAACAATGGAGCGTTTTGGAATCCCACAGATTGAGATAATATACGCTTCCGTTATATTCCGCTATTTTACTGCCGGTAGTTAAGGGTACGGGATCTTCCGGCTTTACGAAATCCTTCAGAATATCCTGCGACGTTTTATTGCTTATATTATATTTGATAAGTTTATATCCTTCCACGTCGTAATAATAAAGAGAATTGTCTTTGCCCGTAAGCGAGCATACGCCGTATTCACCGCCGTCGATAACTTTTACGCCCGCGGCGTCGTTATCGGAAAGCGGCGTGACCGAAACTTTATATATTCCGTTACCTATAAGGCGGGCGTTCAGTTTATCCACGTTTACGTAATAAATATCTCCGCCGATAACGGTAAGGGATTCGCCCGCGTCGGAAGTAAGTTTGCGGCGTATTCCCTTCGTTATATCATACTTTTCGATATAGTTGCCGAGCAGTTTGTTCACCGTGTAATAAAGGGCGTTTCCGTCGGATACAAGGTTGTTTATCTTCTCGTCAACTACAAGCGTCCTCTCCGCGTTTACGCCGTTCGCGTTCACTCTGGAAAGTTTGTAGCCGTTATTCCCGTCTGCAAAGTATAAAGCCGAACCGTATAGAGTAAGATATTTCGCCTTGCCCGCGCTAACGAGAGTGACCACGGGATCCTCTCCCGAAAAGTCCGCCCTGTATATGCCGGAATTATCTTGCGTAAGCCCGTTCACGGCAAAGTAAACATAATTGCCGCTCGCCTGAATATACCTCGCGTTTCGGGTGAGAAGGCTGTTCGTTCTGACGTTCTCCCCATCGTAATAAGCCGCCTTTATCGCAGAAAAGAATGGAGTTTTGCTAACGTACAGAACGCCGTTTTCACCATAGCGGATAACGTCTGCAGCAAGGTCGCCGCTCACTTTAACAACCTCGCCGTTCGCCGCGTTATAAACGTAAAGTTTATTGCCGTCCACCGCGTTCTGGAAAAACAGGTTGCCGTCGGCAGAGAACGCAAGCGCCCTTTCTTCGTCGCTCGCGGTTATTTTCAAAATCGCCTTCAGCACAAGGTCGAAGTGGTTTTTCTCGGTAACGGTAGCGGTTACGTTATATTCGCCTGTTTCCCTCGCGGAATTACTTACGCCTTCCTTATCCGACGAGTAATTTACCCGTGCCCCCGACGGTAAATTGCCGGAAACGGTTATCGAATGATATTCGCCGTCGTAATCTACCGTTTTGTCGGTAAAAGTTATTCCGGTGAAGTGTATCCTGTTTATCGTCAGGCGGGCTTTCAAGGTAAGCGTATTGTAATTTTCGGCGGAAATCTTCGCCGTTATCTCGTATACGCCCGCGTCTGTAAACGGGCCGTTCGCCGTATAATCGACCGAAGCGAAGTCGGGCGCGCCGGAAACGGTTATCGTGTGAGTTTCGCCGTCGTAATCCACCGTTTTGTCGGTAAAAGTTATTCCTGTGAAATCAAGTTTACTCTCCGCGGAAGTCCCGCTTGAAGAACTTTCCGCCGTATCGGACGTTGCCGCCGAGGTTACGTCGGGTTTATCGGGTTTTTTCTTGCACGCCGCGAAAGCGAAACACGCTGAAAAAGCCGCGATAAACAGTATGATTGCCGCTGTTTTTTTCATATTTTATTCTCCTTTTAATCATCCACGCTCAATTCGGGATGTTTTATGTTTTTTGAAAGCGCATAAGGGTAAACGAACACGCTCACCGCTATTCCGAGCGCCGCCGCAAGCAGAAGGAACGCCACCGCTATTATCCCGCCGAGTATCCAGAAGGCGAGTTTAACGGTAAGCAGCCATATGATTCCGTCAAGGTCGAGAGAGAATATAAGCCCCGGGAATTTCACGAAGCCCCACGACGCCACGCTCTCCACCATATCCATTATAAAGTTGTTCTGTAAAAACAGGCAGGATACGAACGGGAAAACGAGCAAAGCCCCTATCGCCGTTCCCGCTATAATACCCGCGCCGAGTTCGAACGAAACGGTTATAACGAGCGCGAGCGCCACGGCGAGCGCGGTTATTATCCCGCCCCATATGAAGGAAAGTTTTCTTTGCTTTACTCCGTGCGCCACAGCGCGTTCGTAAACTTCCCTCTTGTTTTTGTTGTCGCAACTTTTGCATATCGTCCGTTTGCCGGAACGCAGGTTATACCGCACTATGTCGTCTGCGCCGAATATAGGCTTATTACATTGTTCGCACACGGCGAGAACGGGTTTCGGTTCCTTATATATATACTCCTTCTCCACTACCTTTTCAACCACCGTTTCCTTTTCGGGCGGGTTGCCGCCGAACATTTCCTCAATGGAAACACCGAAGATCTTCGCCATTTCGAAAATTGTCGAAACGGAAGGCTCGGTACTTCCGTTCTCCCATCGGGATACCGCCTGCGCGGTCACGCAAAGTTTGTCGGCAAGGTCTTTTTGGGTAAGACCGTTTTTCATTCTCAATTCTTTGATCGTTTCTGCCAGCATAAAAAATCCTCCAAAGATTTCTTCTTCAATTATACAGTAAACCCAACAAAAAGTTGAGAAGATTCGCTAAACATTTTGTTGTTTTAGTAAATTTTTTGTTGATTTGTCTATATTTTTGCCGAAAAACGTGTTTAACAACAAATTGTTGTATGCAATTAAAAACCGCCTAAGAAGTCAGAATCTGTCGTCCTATGATAAATCGATTGCCGCAGTTTCGATTACGAAATACAATAACTCCCCGAAAAAGATCGTAAAAACGGGCCTTTTGTTTTGCGGCGATTTTACCGGAAGGTATAAGGTTACACACCTTGTACAAATGGGTTGAAAATCTTTATGAAAAGTGTTATAATATTATCGTAGGGAAATTTCTTACGCGGTCGGAGAATTTTATTTTCCTAAAAAAATTGCAGAGGTGAGTTTTATGAAAACACGCGTTTTTGTGAGATTTACGGCGCTTTTGTGCCTGTGCTTTATGTTTTTCTTCTCCTCTTGCGGGGGCGGAACGGATAACAACAATTCCACCGGAATGGAAACCACCGTTCAGGAAAAAGGCATCGATGAGGGCGATATAGTTAAGGCGTACGACGGCTATATTTACAAGGCGCAGAGCGACGGCGTTTCCGTGGTGAAATACGACGGGCCGGAACTCACTTTCGTTTCCGGAATAAATATTTCAGAAGTCACCCCGCGGGAACTTTTCGTGTGCGGAGATAAATTGGCGCTTATTGCGTCCTGCGGGCCTTACGACAGAGCAACCGCGGTGTTCGTTCTCTCTCTGGACGAAAATAAAATCATCTCTCACACGCCGCTATACAGCGCAGTTTTCCCTGCGGATTACGTTTCTTCAAGGTTATTTAAGGAAACGAGCAAACTATACGTGTTCACGCGGGGCGAAAACCTGCCCGCGGAGACGGATATCGGCCACACCTATACGGAAAACGGCGAGGAAAAAGAAGCCCCTTACGAGACTCTTGACGTTGACGGTTACAAGACGGACGCCATGAAAACGAACGGATACCGGAGCGCGCCGTCATACTTTTTGAAAATCGACCTCGACGATATGCGCTCAACCGTCACCTCTTACGGTAACTGTTATTTTTACGACGTTTACGTTACGGAAAATTACGTTTACGGCATATTCGCCCTGTGCGCTTACAACAGCCTTACCAACAAGAACAATTCTTGCTTTATATTGAGGACGGACGCGGAAACGCTTGCCGAAAACAAACTTTCCGCGCTTAAGGATAACGAGATAGGTAGCCGCCTTTCCTTAAAAGAACACGGCGAGGTCCTTTACGCGGTGAGCAAAAACCTTGTAGGCGGGTGGTGCGCGGTAACTTCCTTCGACGGGGATATGAACAAAATTTCTTCCCTTGAAAACATCGCGACGGGCGAAACGCTCAAGAGCGTGACCTTCGTAAAGACGGAAACTTCCCTCTCCTGCTATATCGTGACCTACAGAAATAAAGATCCGCTTTTCAAAATAGACGTTACAGATCCGGAAAACATGGCCGTAACGGGCGAACTTTCCGTACCCGGGTACTCCACGCTGTCGCACGCGTTCGCCGGCGACCTGCTCGTGACGGTCGGCTACGGCGGCGACGAGGAAAAAGCGGATACCAAAACGCTTAAAATTTCTCTCTACCATACGGGCGATGAACCGACGGAAATTTCCGTATATACTATAGAAAACCTCGTTTCCTGCGAGGCGCTCGACAATATCCACGCCTTCTGCGTTGACGACGAAAGAAAGATCTTCGCGTTCTCCGTGAAACAGCGCAAGGACGGAACGACCAGGCAAGGCGCGTATATCTTCGCGTTAGACGTTAACGAAAACGCCGAGGATAGCGAAATAAAGCCCCTCGCCTACGTCACCAACTTCCCGAACGGTTACGGTTCGGAAAACTGGAGCGTCACCTACAGGTTGATCTCCCGCCTTCTGATAGACGACGAATACGCTTATTCCGTTTCGGACGCCTACGTTAAATCTTATTCCGTAGCGGATATAGAGAGCGGCTCGGCGGAACCCTTACGCTCGGTATTCACCGGTCTCGGCGGCCTTGAGGAAATAACATTATAATCATAAAACCCCCCTAAATCCCGCAACAACGCCGTTTTTTCTTTTAACGAACGGCGGCGGGAACAAACGATCATGTCCCCGCCGCCTTTGTTATTTATCTTAAAGTATTTAATAGTATAATAAAGCGCTTGCAAAAACAAGGCGTTTCTGTTATAATTTTCCACGTGAGGATTTTATGAATTACGTGTATCAGTTCAACATCGCCGCTATCGCGCTGACGGCATTGATCTTTTTTATTTACATATTCGGCAGAAGTTATCCCACGCG
>JAFTDZ010000211.1 GCA_017453885.1 Clostridia bacterium | reverse complement strand
TCCCGTTAAAATAGGCGACGTCGTAGTGAAAAACATTTCCGAAGATATTGACCTTATCGCCACGGCGAATATCGACTGAAACACTTCAAAGTTATTTTAACAAAAATATACCGATAAGCCGCGTTTTAAGCGGCTTTTTCGCTTTTGAAAATTATTTTCACCCTTGCCGAAGGGGAGATGAACAGAATACCCGAAAAACGGCGGGCGCGTTAAAAAAGTTGCTATCCGCAGGGAGAGGTTGAGTCTTTTCGTTTGCCGTTCGCCCCCTGCATAAATTTATTCCAGTAATTCGGGGTGAAGTATCGCCGCGGATTCGGGCGGATCGTTTACGGGGAAGTTTTCCCAGAAGTACGGCGCGCTGTCAACTATTTTTTCAACGGGTACTTTTACGTAGGTTGCCGTAGCCGTGGCGAGGACTTTTCCGTCCGCGTCTTCTATATATCCCTTGCCGGTAAACGCCACGCCGTATAATTTTGTGATCTTGCCGAAACACCTTATCGGTTCGTTGAGCGGCACGGGCCTTTTGAAAGCCACTTCTATCTTGCTCGTTACGCCCCATTGGTCGGGCGCTCCTATCTGAACGGCGCGGCCGATCGTTTCGTCCAAGATCGCGGTGATAAGTCCGCCGTGCATCCTTCCGGGGTAACTCTGGTGCTCGTTTCGCCCGCGTATGACCGAAAACACCACGCCGCCTTCCAGTTCGTAAAAATCCGAACCGAGCGCGAATCCGCTTAATTTACCGCAAACCACGCACGCGTCGGCATTGTTTTGTTTATACAGAATTTTTCTCAGATCTTCCATAATTTTCTCCTTGAAAATATTTTACCGCAAAACGAAAAAATTGTCAAATGCGGAGGTAGTGACAATTTGCGTTTATTTACTTTACAAAAAACAACGTTCGTGTTATAATTATAAAAAAGCAAGTGATAAGGATAGCGCAATGAAAAACACGGAATCAAAAGAAATGTATCTCGAAACGATATTGACGCTCAAAAAGCGGGGCTTGCGCGCCCGCTCGGTTGACGTTGCCAACGAACTCGGCTTTTCCCGTCCGAGCGTTTCCAACGCCGTAAAACTTCTGCAGAAACAGGGATATATCACCGTCGGTACGGACGGCGAACTGAACTTTACCGAAAACGGGCAGAAAACCGCGGAGAGGGTTTACGAGAGGCATCTTGTACTTACCGAGATACTTGTGAGAGCCGGCGCCGACAAGAAGTTGGCGGAAGATAACGCCTGCCGCATAGAACACGTTATTTCCGACGATATGTTTGAAATACTTAAAAATTATGTAAACAATAAATAGTTTTTTGAACGGGTAAAATTTGCGGCCCGCGGCAGTAGTGACTGCCGCGGGCCGTTTTTACTTTACGCAATAAAATTATTTGACTCTTACGCTCACTTCCCCGCCGCTCAATTTCACGGTTTCGCCGTCGGGCGCTTTGACTATAAGTCCGCCGTCGTCGTCGATACCTGCGGCAACGCCCTCGCGCCGTTCGCCCGAAACGAAGTAGTAAATTTCCTTGTCTTTAAGGTAAGATCTTTCGCGGTAATAGGGAATATGTCCGTTTTCGTTTATATTCGCGGCGCCGTTTAATATTTCGCATACCGCGGCGGAGATCAATGCGCTGCGCGTAAGTCCTTCCGCTCCTACCGAACCCGCCGTTTTGACTTCCGGCGGAAAATCTTCCGTCGATAGATTAACGCCCGCGCCTATTATCACGCAGGAAGTCTTTCCGCTCTCCATATCGGAGACCGCCTCGGTAAGTATCCCGCATATCTTCTTATCGTCAAGGTACAGGTCGTTCACCCATTTTATAAGGGGGGATCTTCCCGTCAGATTTTCTATCGCCCTGCAAACGGCTACCGCCGCGAGAGATGTGAATTTCTCCGCTTCGGAAAGTTCTCTCTCTCCATGCAGAGCGAGCGTAAAGTACGCGCCCGTCTTTTCCGGCGAGTAGAACGACCTGCCGAGCCTGCCTCTGCCGGCAGTCTGTTTGCCTGCGGTTATAAGCGCGTTACCTTTCAGAGAGGGCGCAAGGCGTTTCGCCTCGTTATTCGTCGAATCTATCTCGTCAAGGCAAATTATATCAAGCCCGTCGAAAAGATCCGGCAAACCCGTCAAGGCGGAATATTTTTCCGCGTCGGCTTTCAGTTGGAATGGGGTGAGCGCGTCCTTTCCCCGCAGGGTATAGCCCGCTTTGTTGGCGCCGGTTATCATATAACCTTCTTCTTTAAGGGAATTTACGGCTTTCCACACAGCGTTTCTCGAAACGGAAAACTTCTTGGCAAGTTCCTGCCCGCTCACCGTCTTTCCGTCGGAAAGTTCCGTAAGAATATTTTCTTTCAGCATAAAAAAATTTTACCACAACGTGCCCGCGGGTGTCAAGCGTTGTCGTTACGGCGAAAAGACAGTAGTAATGAATTGACGGGTTACCCCGTCGTGAATTGCTTTCTTATGAAAGTCTGAATTCTCGCTTCACTCCGTGAATTGTTTCCTATCGGAAACATTGCGGATTTAGGGTTATTATAAAACAGTAAAACATTTTGTCATTCTGAACGGAACGTAGTGCAGTGAAGAATCTCTATTCTTTTTGTCAGCCCGTATCACGTCATTTCGAGCGCAGTCGAGAAATCCGGCAATTAAACGATGAATTACGGCTTTGCCATCGTGAATTGCTTTCTTATGAAAGTCTGAATTCTCGCTTCACTCCGTGAATTGTTTCCTTGCGGAAACATTAGTTTAAGTATTATTTAATACTCCTAATCATCAATGCGATTTTAGTCGCAATGGGTTTTCCCAGGGAATATATCGTTGCCGTTTGTCCGTGCGTCGAAAGCGTCTAATTTTCCGCCGTAGCCGCAATAATTGTTAAAATTTTACATTTC
>JAFTDZ010000210.1 GCA_017453885.1 Clostridia bacterium | reverse complement strand
CGATAGAGATAGTGAACGACCTCGCCATGCTCGGGAAGAATATGGGCGTTCTCGCGAGCGATATTGCCGCAACGATAAGGGATCTCACCATTTGCGCCACGGCGAAGAACGCGAACGATATACTTTCCCTGCCGGCGGATCGTTTTGAAAGGTATTTGCAAGTCGCCAGCGGGTGCGACGGGCACAGGTTGCTCAGGCTTATAGATATATTCACGTCGCTCGATAATGCGTTCCGCTATTCCACCCATCCGAGAATAGTTCTCGAAACCGCCGTGATAAAGGCTTGCAAGCCTGAGAGCGATTACGATATAGAGGCGCTTTTATCCCGCATGGCGGAACTTGAAAAGAGTGTGGCAAGCGTGAATTTCCGCGCGGAGAAAGCGGATAGCAAACATGAAGAAGTGCCGCAAATCTCACAAAAACGAGAGGTTTTTGAAAAACAGGCGGACGTTGCGGCAGAGGAGAGCGGGGCGAATAACGCCGAGGAAACCGACGGCGAACCCTATCCCGATATATTTTCCATTCCGCCGGAAGAGCCGCAGGCGTTCACCGGTTTTATAACGGAGAGAGAGGAGAAAAAGCCTGAACCCGTAAAGGAGATAGTGCCGCCGGCGAGGGTTTGGGGCAACGTTCTTAAAACTTTGCGCAACAACGGCAACGCCGTGCTCTGGACGGTATGCCGCGACGTTACCGCCCGCGCTGAAAACGGCGTGCTTTATATAACCGTTACGGGCGACAGCGAGTACGAAATGTTCTCGCGCGAGGATCATATGAAAACCCTTACCGAGGCGGCTAATCTTTTCGGCGATTACACGGTTAAGATAGTGAGGAAGTCCGCCGCGGACGACGGATCTGAAGAGTTCGAAAGGGACGTTATGGAAATGAAAAAAACGTTCGGAGAGGACGTTGTAAAAATAATAAAAAATGATTGATAATATCAGATTCAGGAGGTTTTTATGGCAGGATACAAAGGTTACGGCGGCGGTTACGGCGGCGGAAATCAGATGCAACAACTTATGAAGCAGGCGCAAAAAATGCAGGAGCAGATGGCGAAGGCGCAGGAAGAATTAGAGGCTGCCGAACTTGAAGGCACCGCGGGCGGCGGTATGGTAAAAGTGACCGTAAACGGCAAAAAGACCGTTCTCGGCGTTTCCATAAACCCCGCGGCTGTCGATCCGGACGACGTTGAAATGCTTGAAGATCTTATCGTCGCCGCGCTTAACGACGCTTACGCCAAGGCGGAGAAACTTTACGAAGAAAAGATGGGCGCTTTCGGAAGCGTCGGAGGAATGTTCTGATATATGAAGGTTTTCATAGAACCTATAGGCAGGCTGATAAACGAGTTCACAAAACTGCCCGGCGTAGGAGCAAAGACCGCGCAGAGATACGCCTATAAAATAATAAATATGTCCTCGGCGGAAGTTTCCGAATTTGCCGAGGCGCTCGTTCGCGCAAAAAGCGAAGTGCATTACTGTAAAATTTGCGGCAACTTTACCGACGGCGACGTGTGCGACGTGTGCAAAACCCGCGATAAAAGCGTTATTTGCGTGGTAAAGGAGCCGAAAGACGTCATCGCGATGGAAAAGATACACGAGTATAACGGCGTGTATCACGTTCTGCACGGCACGATTTCGCCTATGGATAACGTAGGGCCTAACGATATTAAAATAAAGGAACTTTTGTCCCGCATTTCGGAAGGCGGAGTGGAAGAAGTTATAATGGCGACCAACCCCGACGTGGAAGGCGAGGCGACGGCAATGTATATTTCGTCTTTGATAAAGCCGCTCGGCGTAAAGGTCACCCGCCTCGCGCACGGCATTCCGATCGGTTCCGACCTCGAATATACCGACGAGATGACG
Source organism: Clostridia bacterium (assembly GCA_017453885.1). Lineage (GTDB taxonomy): Bacteria > Bacillota > Clostridia > Christensenellales > Borkfalkiaceae > RGIG3732. Next base: position 2,804 of record JAFTDZ010000210.1, on the reverse strand, counting down.
CTAGCCCGCGCCCTTGCCGACAGAAAGACCATTTAACGGAAAAGTAGCGTTTTTCTCACATTAACGCTACTTTATTTTTACTTATGAAGAAGAGGATCGTTATAATTTTACTGTGCCTGGCGGCGGTATCCGGCACGTTTTTCGCTCTCCGCGCCATTCTCGGAAGAAAGGCGGCGGGCGAGTTGACCGTTCCAGAAGGCGTCCGCATCGAAGGGCATTCGCTCGTCTGGTACCCGGTGGAAAACGCCGATTCTTACGAGGTTGAAGTTGGCGGGGAAAGCCGCGTTACCCTTCGCGCCAAAGAGGTTTTGAAGTATGGCGACAACGGTAAAACCGTCCGCGTGCGGGCGCTTGCGGAAGGGCGTTCGCCGTCCGGATACACCGAAGCGTTCGCTGTAAATTTCAGCAAGGACGCGTTGAGCGCAAACACCGTTACTTACGGGCTCAAACAACTCGGCGTTTCGCGCACGGAATTTATAGAGAGCGGGGCGCCTATCTCGGTCGCGCCGGAAGATTACACGGCTTACGGATACGAATTTCTATTTTGGTACATCGCCGACAGCGGCGGCAAAACCCCGCAGGAAACCCCGTTTATCTCGTGGGAATCGGTAACTTTGCTCGCAGAGGTCAGGCCGATAGATTATCCCGTAACGTTTATCGTGCCCGAAGATTTTACGTTTGAAAACGGGTTGCCTTCGGTATATAACGTGGAAAATATTTCCGGTTTAGCAACGCTTTCCGCAGAGAAGGACGGCTACGCGGTGGACGGTTGGTTTATAGGTTCGCAGGGCGGCAGTTTGCTGACGGCAGGTACGGTAGTAATCGGCCCGTTAACGCTTTACCCGCGTATTTCGCTGAAAAACGGGGGATTTGTGTTTGAAAAGCGGAGCGGCGGTTACGCTCTTAAAAGTTACGCGGGCGAGGATAGCGAACTATACGTACCTGCCCGTTATAACGGCGAACCCGTAGTGGAAGTCCTCGCGGGCGCTATCGGCGGCGAAAGTGCGCCGAACGTGGAAAGCGTAACTTTTTACGGAAATATTTCCCTTGCCGAAAACTCTGTAAGCGGTTGCCTGCGCCTTAAAAGCATAACATTCCTTGGCGATCTCACCGCGGCGGAAAATTCCGTTTTCGTGGCGGGCGACGCAGCCGAACCGGACGCGCCGCTATCCGTTTATATATACGGAACGCCGTCGGAAGCTGCCTTTATCTCAGGTTATTTCGGTCTTTCACCCGAAAAGCGCGTGGAAATATTCGTCCGCGCGGAATACTTCGCCGGTGTTTCCGCGGCATTTTCTTCCGAGGAAAACGTATTCGTTTACGCCTTGGAATAACGTTTTCAAACAGTATAAAAAGCGTTCCCCGAAACGGCAGGGGAACGCTTCTTTCGTGAAACGTGAAACTTACGGGTTGACGGGAAGGATTATCGAAGCCGCGTCGTCGGTGAGTACGTCGGGCAGTTTTCCGTCCCATTGTTCTATATAGTAGTATTCTATAAGTTTTTTCGTGCCTTCTTTCAGTTCTTCGGCGGTAACGGTCGTCCCGTCCGCTTTATACAGTTCGTTGATGCCGGTCGCCTCGTCGGTAACCACCGTCCAACCGTTTATGGAAGCGAGGCGTTGCAGGGCTATGGCGGCTTCTTTTTTGCCTTGGTATTCGGCGCTGTCGGCTCCTATTTCGGCAACGGTTTTATCGGCTTCCGCCTGAATGCGCGCGATTTCAGCCTTGGCGTTCGCCTCTATCTTGCTGCGTTCCGCCTCTTGCTGGGCTTCCATCGTCTTTTGCTCCTGTTCGGTCTGCGCCTTAAGTTTATTCTGAACGGCAACCTGCTTCGCCTCTACCGCCGCGGTGAATTCGTCGGTAAAATCCATATCTTCTATGGCGGTGGAAACAACTTCTATATTGTATTTATCGAGTTGTTGACCGAGCATTTCCTCTATGTTCGCGGCGAGTTCGTCACGGTTGCCTATAAGGTTTTCCGCCGTGTAATGCGCCATTATCGTCTTTACGCTCTCCGCAACGTTGGGGGTTATAACCGTTTCGTAGTAGTCGATGCCTACCGTCTTGTAAATTTCCTGCGCGTTGCTCTTTTTTATCTGATAGTTAAGGGTGTATTTGCATTCCACTTCCTGTATGTCGGACGAGAAGCACGCGAGGTCTATCGTCGCTTTCTGCACGCGGTTATCCATGTTCACCACGCTTTCCCACGGGGCTTTCAGGTGAAAACCCGCGTCCAGCGTCTTTTCTTCCACTCTGCCGAATACCGTTACCACGCCCGTGTGCCCTGTGGGTACGGTGTTTACCATTCCGAAAAACGTGAACAGTACGAGCGCGATCGGCGCCACCGTAAAAGCGATGGGGCTGAACTTTTTAAGCGGGTTTATCGCGTCGCCCGCCTTGATTTTTGCGGGTGTGTATTTCCGCATGATAAAGCCGAGCGCGACCAGCGCCGCGCAAATAATAATACCGAAAATCAAACCTGTCATTTTTTTTAACCTCCGAATTTTTTTCGCTTTCGTTTGATCGTGAATATATATTATCATACATTCAAACGAATGTCAAGCGTTTTCAATAGAATTTTTTGAAATTTTTTATCGGGTTATGGTTATGGAACGATAGGGGGTGAGGAAGAAAAAGAATCTCCGCCAAAGCACAGAGATTCTTCATTCCGCTTCGCTACATTCAGAATGACGCTTCACGCCGCCCTTAATCAAGGGGTGGGCAATACGTCGCATTGCAAATAGGGCTCCCGCGGAGATATTGAAAAAATTTCTGCGGGAAAGAGGAGAAACCGACGGTCAAGG
>JAFTDZ010000209.1 GCA_017453885.1 Clostridia bacterium | reverse complement strand
GTCATTCTGAATGGAGCGAAGCGAAATGAAGAATCTCTGTGCTTTTACGGAGATTCTTTTTTGTTGAAAAAACAACGAACAAGAAGAATAGAGATCTTTCGTCGCGTTCGCTCCTCAAGATGACGGCGTCGAAACGCGACCGTCTGGCAGCGGGCTGCAGGTGTTCGCCCGCAAGCCTTGACTGTCGGTTTCTCCTCTTTCCCGAAAACTTTTACCGCGTAAAACTTTTCGGGAGCCCTTTCACTCTTCATTCTTCATTTTTCATTCTTCATTCTTAACGACGGGTAGCCGTCAATTCATCGCTTGATTGCCGTACCGGTCTGCACCCGGAGTGAAGAAAAACGCGTTTTTGTGAGATATAGGCGGGATTTGATGATTTCAGTCTATAAAAAAATCCTTGTCGGAGATGACTTTGCGGAGTTTTTCGATCGCCTTCTTTTCAATGCGGGAAACGTACGAGCGGGAAATTTTCATTAGCCTTGCAACTTCCCTCTGCGGCAGGGCGGGCTTGCCGCTCAAGCCGTAACGCAGACTTAAAACGGTAAATTCTCTGTCCGACAGTTCCCGCCGGACGACCTTTAAGAATTTACTTTGTTGGACGTTTCGGTCAACTTGTTTGAAAACGCTGTCGTCACCGACGGAGATGAGATCCATAAAGGTAAGTTCGTTGCCGTCCTTATCGGTGCCGAAAGTGTCGGACAGGGAGATGACGTTGCGGTGCTTTTTGTTGGAGCGGAGCAACATTAAAATTTCGTTTTCGATGCAGCGCGCGGTGTAAGTGGCGAGTTGGGTTCCCTTTTCGGGCGAATAGGTGTTTATTGCCTTGATAAGCCCGATGCTGCCCGCGGAGATCAGGTCGTCAGGGTTTTCGCTGCCCTGATACTTCTTCGCGATATGGGCGACGAGGCGAAGGTTGTGGTTGATGAGAGCGGAGCGCGCCTCCTCGTCGCCTTCCTTCATCCGCTTTAAGTATTCCGCCTCTTTTTCGGGTGAGAGCGGTTTAGGAAAGGAATTTTTGCCTACTACGGAAGAAGTGAAGAATATTATTTTACCGATAAGAAAAAGAATTTTATCCCAAAACAAAAGGAGATACCCCCGTTTTTTCGCCGCGTAAGACTTGCGCGGCTTTCTATATAAATAAATATATTATTATTTCTTTCGGTTTATTCTTATTGATTATTTTGAATAAAAGTGATATACTGTATAAAATGGCTGAATATACGTTGATAACCGGCGCGACCGGCGGAATAGGAGAGGAGTTTTGCTTTCAATGCGCTGCGAGGGGGGACAATTTGTTCCTCACCGGCAGAAGCGAAAAAAAACTTGCGGCGCTAAAGGAAAAATTGAAAGAAAAATACCCGGACGCGGTGACGGAAAGTTTCCCGTGTATGCTAAATGACGAGGCGGACAGAAAGAAACTTTTCGACTATGCGGACGGGCTCGGCGCGAAATTTTCCCGCTTTATAAACGTTGCGGGGGTGGATACTCAACTCGCGTTTGAAAAGTACACGCAGGAGAAACTTTTATTTCAACTCCGCGTGAATTTCGAGGCTGCCGTTTCATTGACGAGGTACGTTCTCGACAGGCGCGCGGACGGGTTGGGGATTCTGGTGGTGAGCAGTATGTCCGCCGTTTGCCCGATGCCGTACTTCGCCCTGTACAGCGCTACGAAATCGGCGCTTGTAAACTTCTACAGCGCGCTGCGGACGGAAATGAAGGAATACGGCGTAAAAGTTACCGTGCTGATGCCGGGCGGAGTTCCGACGCGGCCGGATATTATAGAGGATATAAAAATTCAGGGGCTTAAAGGAAAATGGTCGTCGAAGCCGAAGGACTTCGTGGTGAGGAAGGCGCTTAAAGGCGCGGAGAAAAACAAGAGGATAGTTATACCCGGCTTCGCCAACAAACTGACCTACGCGCTTACGAGGATCACCCCTGTGAAATGGGCGATCGCATTCGTGGCGAAGAACTGGAAAAATAAGGAAAAAGACGCGTTTTAGGAGGTTTTTATGAGTTACGCGGATAGAGTTTTCATCGATAATTGCAAGCAGATACTCACCGAGGGTGTGTGGGATACGGACAGGGAAGTGCGCCCGCGCTGGCTTGACGGAACGCCCGCGCACACCGTTAAAAAGTTTTGCATAGTAAACAGGTACGACCTGAAAAAAGAGTTCCCCATAATGACCGTAAGAAAGACCGCGTTCAAGTCCGCGGTGGACGAAATTCTTTGGATATGGCAGAAAAAATCGAACAACGTGAACGACCTGAACAGCCACATATGGGATTCCTGGGCGGACGAGAGCGGTTCGATAGGCAAGGCTTACGGCTATCAACTCGGCATAAAACACAAGTATAAGGAAGGGGATTTCGACCAGGTGGACAGGGTGCTTTTCGACCTGAAAAACAATCCGACTTCGAGAAGGATAATGACCAATATCTACAACTTTGCGGACCTAAACGAAATGCACCTTTACCCTTGCGCCTACTCGATGACCTTTAACGTTTCGGGCGATACGTTGAACGGCATACTCAACCAACGCTCGAACGACATGGTGGTGGCGAATAACTGGAACGTGGTGCAATATTCCGTACTTCTTCTGATGATGGCGCAGGTTTCGGGGCTTAAGGCGGGCGAACTCGTTCACGTAATAGCGGACGCGCATATTTACGACAGGCACATACCCACCCTCGAAAAAATGTTCGAAAACCCGCAGTACGACGCGCCGAAACTCGTTATGAATACGGAAGTGAAGAATTTTTACGACTTCACCGTGGACGATTTCCGCCTCGAAGGTTACGAGGCTACGCCGCTCAAGGAGCGGTTAGAGGTCGCCGTATAATGAAGGCGATAGTTGCCGTTGACGCCGAGTGGGGCATAGGGCGAGATAATAAATTGTTGTTTTCCGTGCCGGAAGATATGAAGTTCTTTCGGGAAACGACGATCGGCAAGGTGATAGTTGTCGGGAGAAAAACGCTTGAATCTTTCCCCGGCGGCAAGCCTTTGCCGAGGAGAACTAACTTGGTGCTTACCACGAAGGGAAAGATAGACGGAGTTGTTACCGTGGCGGATATTGACGCGTTAATGCGCGAAATAGGGGGTTTTTCTTCCGAAGATATATTCGTTTGCGGCGGCGCGAGCGTGTATAGAACGCTGCTTCCGTTTTGCGACGGGGCGCTTGTCACCAAGATAGACGCCGTGGGCGGAGCGGACGCTTTCTTTCCGAACCTCGACGAGGAGAAGGGATGGAAACTCGTTAGCGAGAGCGAGGTGAAAGAGAGCGGGGGATACAAAATAAAATTCTGCGGATACGTAAACGAACACCCGCGTAAACCGTAAAAATGTTTCCGCGCGAATACGTATCGTAAAGCGTGTACAGGGAAAAAATGAAAAAGAAATACGCGAATTTACTACTGCTTTTGGTTTCCGTGATATGGGGCGGGGGATTTATCTTCGTGCAGATACTGCTCGATTCCGGCGTGCCTGCCGGAATGATAACCATGATGCGCGGCGGAATATTTGCCGTGTGCGCCTTCGCCTTGTTTTTCAAACGCATAATAAAGATGACGCTCAAGGACTTGAAGGTAGGGCTTATCGCGGGGGTAACGAACGCGTTCGGCTTTCTGTTTCAGGCGATAGGTCAGTCTATGACGAGCGCTTCGCACGCCTCGCTAATCACGATAATTTACGTGGTCGCCGTGCCCGTATTCTGCTTTATATTCTATCGGATAAAGTTGAAGTTGAAAACGATAATATCGGTGATAATATGCGTTTTAGGGGCTTTTTTGCTTGTGAGTAACTTCGACGGCGACTTTGACGGAAGGGCGATAGCAGGCGACGCGTTGGTGTTTGCCGGCGCGGTGATGTTAGGTGCGAATATAGCCTACCTCGGTCACAGCGGAAAGGAAACGCATTACGGAACGGTTAGTTTCTTTATGGGCGCGACGCTCTTTTTGACCTCGCTCGTTTACGTTCTCGTTGCGGGCGAAATGCGGATGCCGGAGGGGAGCGGCTGGAAGATAGCGGTAAGCATCGCCTATCTCGGAATACTTTCTTCCACGCTGTGCCAGATACTTCAGGTGCTGTGCCAAAGGTACACTTCGCCGGTCTCGGCGTCTATGATAATGACGCTCGAAGGGTTTTTCGGCGGGACGTTCGCCCTGCTCTACGGCGACGCGTTCACCTGGCGCCTTCTTGCGGGCGGGCTGCTGATAATCTTCTCGGTGCTTATGCACGAATTCGATTTTTCCGTTCTTTTCCGAAAAAAAGAAGAAAAGGACGAATAAAAAACGGGAATATACAGACAATAATGCTGTCAGCAATCGGGAAGCGATTTTCCGACTAACGGCAGTAAAGGCAAAATCTTTTTCTTTCCGCGGTTGCTTTCATATATATACCCAGCGACCGTTGGATGCCTCCTGTAATATCAAGGCCCGGCGGCAGCCGGGCGAGGAGGGAAAAGCGCTTTTGCTTTTCTCTCTTTTTTCTTAAAATAAAAGGTGTTCTATGAAAAAAATAATTCTTACGATAACGGCTGTAACGGCGGCGCTTGCGCTGAGCGCCTGTTCTAAACCGACCGACGATTCTACCCGCGGGGAAACTTCCGCGAATACTTCGGTAGTTACGCCTGTCATAGTGGAGCCGAATTACGAGATTAGCGTGAATATTCTGACGGGCGAATACGGCTCGGCAGGGGGATCCGTGGCGGAAACGATAGAAAACGCCGTCGGTTCCGTTTACGGAGTAAAGGCGATTTCGGGCAATTCCCTCGTCATGGGCAGCGCCGTGGCGATCGCCTGCGTGAATGCCGAGGACGGGGAATACCCGCAGACGGGCGGTGACGATTCTTCCGCAAACGGCAGCGAAGAAACGAGCGGAACGGAAGTTGAAAACAGCGGCGCAGATTCGGAAGAAGTGCCCGAAAACGAAGGTTATCTCACTTTTTTCGTAACGTGCTTCAGCGTTATAGAGGGGGCGAACGAATATGTTCTTACCTCGCCCGAGGGGCGCGATCACCCGGCGGAATTTATCGGCGCGGACCCGAACAGCAACGTGGCGGTGCTTATGGCGCGAGAGGAAGTTGCGCCCGCGGTTTTTCTTTCGGACAGCGATTCCGTTCGGCTCGGCGACGAGATGTTTGCGGTCGGTTACCCGCTCAACGCGGGCGCGGGCGTAGTTAAGATGACAACGCTCGGCGCGAAGGAACACGACGTGGAAGTCGGTTCCAACGTTTACAGAATGATGATATTGAGCGACGGGTTGAGCGTGGGTTACGCGGGCGGCGCGGCTTACGTTATAAACGGCGGCGCGGTAGGCGGGATAATTGCGCAGATAGGCGCGGAGACGGACGGATATTCCTTCATAATCCCGTCGAAAACCGTGGTGAGCGCCGCGGAAGAACTTATTTCTACTTACACGGGGGAGAGTTACGGGTATATCAGCGGCAACTTTTACCTCGGCGCAACCTACGAAGACTCAAAACTTGCGACCAATAAGTACGTTTATATTTCGTCGATAGATACTTCCGGCAGTCTGTACCTCGGGGGACTGCGCGTGGGGGACAGAATTACGAGAATAGAATATATCCCGTCCGACGAGGGCGGGGAAAACATCTTTGCGGAAGTTACTTCGAAAGCGGAGATAGAGGAATTTTTGCGGTCGCTGACCGATTTGAAAATAGGGGATAAACTCACCTTCAGGATAGCGAGGGATAAACTCGCCTCGAACCGCACCGTGCCCATCGTTCAGTACGTTTACGGCGCTACGATAACCGAACTGTAGGCTTATAATTTGCGGAGTGGAGAGTTGAGTGCCTTCGGCGTGAAGTTCGGCGGTGCCAAGTGAAGTACGCCTTCGTCGAAACGCGACCGTCTGGCAACGGGCTGCAGGTGTTCGCCCGCAAGCCTTGACCGTCGGTTTCTCCTCTTTCCCAAAAATTTTTGTTCCAAAACTTTTCGGGAACCCTTTGAACGTTCAGTCGAAATGACGGAGAGAGTGAAGTACGCCTAATGGCGTGTGAAGTGACCTTGCGGTCGTGAAGTTCGGCGTTGCCGAGTGAAGTACGCCTGCGGCGAGTGAAGTGACCGTACGGTCGTGAAGTGCGACTATCCCCCCACCGCCTACGGCGGAGCCCCCCTTGACCAAGGGCGGCCGGTCTGTCATTCTGAATGTAGCGAAGCGGAATGAAGAATCTCTGTATTTTAGCGGAGATTCTTTTTTGTTGAAAAAACAACGAACAAGAAGAATAGAGATCTTTCGTCGCGTTCGCTCCTCAAGATGACGTCGTC
>JAFTDZ010000208.1 GCA_017453885.1 Clostridia bacterium | reverse complement strand
TATTACCGTCTGCCAGAAAAATTCGGCGGCTTTAAGATAATCTTCTCCTTCTCCTTCCATATAGGCGCGGACGAAACCTATCGCTTTCGGTATGGTTGTGTTCGCGTGTACGAGGAAAAGATTGTCCGTTCCGTTCACCCAGAAACGCTTTATTCCGTTTTCGGTAAAAAACCTTGCCGCGGCGATATATTTTTCGTTTCCGGTCAAATCGTAAAGTGCGTAAAGAGGCTCCGTTATTCCGCCGTATTCAACGGCAAGAACATTCAGTCTTGTGCCGTTTTCATCCATCTTCTTTGTCCTGTCGTAAACCCATTCCGCAAGTTTTTGCGCGATATACAGGGCTTTTTGGTTTCCACAGTATTCGTAAGCGTCAATAAGCCCCGCAAGCGTTTTATGTATGTAATAGAAAGCGGGCCCCGCCTCGTTTATGTTTTTGCCTTCCTCAAGCATATCGAAGCGCTCTTCTTCCATGGCGAAAAGAAGCCCGTTCGGTTTCTGACATTTTTCAAGTTCGTCCACCGTTTCGAATACGCGTTCCTTATACCATTCTTCCCCCGTTACCCCGTAATACATGGCGCAGGCGGAAAGATAATGCCCCATTGTTATTCCATACCAGAGCCTTCCGCTCTCCCAGTCGGGATAGGGTTTAACTCCGTCCGCATTGCCCGCGCCGCCGTAATGGCGGTACCAGTACAAAAGCCTGTCGAGATCGAGGTGCTTTATCCAGGCGGCGTTGTTGTCGAAACGCTCCTTCCATTCCCCCTCTGTAAACGTTGCTTGACCGAGATTTAATCTGACGGGTAAATTTTTCTCCGTAACGGTTTCCGTCTTTTTAGCACCGCAGCAGGAGAGCGCCGCGACCGTTAAAGTCAATATACTCACTATAAAAAACCTCGTGATCTTTTTCATTTTTATTTCCTCAAGTCAGCCTTTAAGGGCGCCGGCGGTCATTCCCTCTATTATATACCTTTGCATAAAGATATAAAGGACGACCATAGGCGAGGCTATTATCATAATGGCGCACGCGAGGAGCGGCCATTCGTTCGTGTAAGAACCCATAAACATATACAGCCCCGTGGATATGGTCCTGTATTTAGCGTTGGGCAGGTAGATGAGCGGTGAGAGAAAATCGTTCCACACGCCTACCGCCTTGAAAACTATTATCGTAGAAACGATAGGCAAAAGCAGCGGCAACGCCATCTGGATTATATAGCGGAAATAACTGCACCCGTCGATGAAGGCGGCGTCGTCAAGATCGCGCGGGAGCGATTTGATGAACCCTACCATCATAAACACGTTCATCGCGGGGCCGCCCGCTCCCCACATTATTATCATACCTATGGGCGAATTATACAGATGTAAAGCCTTCGCTATGGTGATCGACGCGACGAGGCTCCCCGGGAAGAACATGGACGAAAGTATAAACATATATACTTTGCCCGCTCCGCGGAAATGGTTTCTGCTTATGGGGAACGCCGCGAGCATAGGTATTACCGCGCCCAGCAAACACGCGCCCGCCGCCATATAGATCGTGTTCCACACGCGATGGAAAACGTCGAGATCTTCCCACACTTCGGAGAAGTTTTCCCAACGGATCTTCTGCACTATCTTCAGCGGTTCGAGGAGAAATTCCTTATAGGATTTCAAGGCTATATTAACTATCAGAAGCAGCGGATAAAGCATCATAGCGGAAAAAACTATGAGCATCGCGAGCGAAAAGATATCCCCCGCGGTCATCTTCCGCCTGTTTCTTTTTTTCGTTACCGCTCTCCCCCTTTTTACTATCTCCATTATAATTCCACCTCCTTTTTACGGAAGAAATGGTTATAAGTAAGCATTATGGTGGTGGTCAGAACGAAGTAATAGAGGTTGAGCGTGGCTATCTGCCCGGCATTCATAGAGCCCTTTATTGTAATATCGTAGAGGAAAAACGCAAATGTCTTTGTGTTGTAATTTCCGCTTGTTATAAGCAGGACCATATCCGACATACCGAGCGTGCCGGAAATAGCCATCCACAGACATATGGTAACGCTCTGGCGAAGGAGCGGAACGGTGATATACACGAAACGGTTCCAACCGTTCGCCCCGTCTATCTCCGCCGCCTCGTAATACTCGCGGGAAATACCCTGAAGCCCCGCGAGGTAAATGGTCATATGGAAGCCGAAACCCGACCACAGCGTGACGATGGATATAAGCCACAGCGATATATCGGGATCGCCGAAGAACGCCGAATTTTTACCGAAAGACGCGAGCATCTGCGCGAACGGGCCGGAGATCGGATCGAACATCATCTTCCATACGAGCGCGATTACCGTACTGCCGAGGATATTCGGCATAAAGAACAGCGAGCGGAAAAAACTTCTGCCGAAGAAATTCTTGTTTACCAGAAGCGCCGCGCTGACCGCCAGTATCTGCAGAGGCAGAATGGTGAACAGAGCGTATTTGAGCGTTGTCCATAAATAAGAGAACACGTCCGTTTTAAGAACGGTGAAGAAGTTGAAGTAGTTTTTCAGCCCCACGAAGTCCGCTGTAGCCCAGTTCCCGTCGTAGTCGGTAAACGACATCACTATAGTGAGCGACGCCGGCAATACGCCGAAAACTATTATGGACACAAGAACCGGGACCGTTCCGAGGAACGCCAACCAAGGGTTGACGCTCGGATAGGTCCTGAAAGAAAATTTCCTGCGCTTTTTGTCCTCACCTGAAAGGGCCATTTATTTCACCTCGTTATACGCGATCCGGATAATTCAGCCTGATCCAGTCGGCGACGTAAGCCGCCCAAACCGTAGAATAATTGTTGTGCGTTTTCGCAATGTTGGAAACCGCGTCGTCAACGGAAGTTCTGCCGGTTATAAGGTTTACGACTTCGGTGGTAAGATACCCCGGCATACCGCGGACGAAACTGTTTTCGGCAAGCGTTACATACGTGTAAGCGGAGTTGGAATAAAATTCTTTGGCGAGCGGATCGGTGCTGTGTATAGCGTCCTTCACGGGCCCCATCTTACACATATCGGAATACTTCTGCATAACGTCGTCACGCATATGGAACTCTATAAATCTCTTGGAGTTCGCCTCGTTGCCCGTTCCCTTTACGACGGAGAAACCGCCGCCCGTTTTGTAGCACATGTTTACGTTTTTAGCCGCTACGTTATTGGTGGGAAGTATAAAGGTGCCGACCTCGAAGTCCGGCTCGGCGGCGCGTATCTGCGAAAGTTGCCAGGAACCGTCTATCATCATTCCGTATTTGCCCGTGGCGAAGCGGCCGGAAACGAGAGAATACTGCATTCCGGTAGCGCCCGTTTCGAAATATTCGGAGATTTTCTTGACCTTGGTCATAACTTCGGTCACGAGGGGATCGCTCATATCGGTTTCGCCCGTGGCGAGGTCGTAGAACCAGTCGGGGTTTTCCGCCCTGACGATATTCGCCTCAACGGTATCGACGAGAATGTTGATAGGCCAGGAATCGAGCAAACCGTTTATTATGGGCGCCTTATCCGCGCTTATCCCGCCGAGGTGAGTCTTGAGCGTTTCGCATACCTGAACGAACTCGTTCCAAGTGGTGGGCAAAGAAGTTATGCCCGCGTCGGCAAATAATTTTTTGTTGTAGAACACAACGCCGTTTACCACGTTTGTGGGGGCAATGTATTTATTTTCGCCGCTTGTGCATTCCTTCAGAACGAAATCGTACATTCCGTCCCATATGTCGAGATCGGAAAGGTCTTCCATTCTGCTCGTGTAGGTTTCCGACGTGAAAAACGTGGGTTGCGAGCCGAAAACGTCAACTTCGCCGGCAGTCAGTCGGCTCTGCAACAGAGTGCTGTAGTTCGTGGTATCGACGGATTCGTAAATAATGTCGATATCGGGGTTTTCCTTTTCAAACTCCTTTTCGAACCACTTGTAGAAGTCCTTATCCTCAACCCTGAAGTTGAGAACTTTGAGTTCCGTAACGGGGCCGTCGTAACCGTTTTTTTCTTTTTTACAGGAAGTGAGCAAAAGAGAAAAGCAGGTAAGACAGCAAATCAACAAAGTGACGATCTTTTTCATTTTCTATACCTCTCTAATTATAATTTTTTATGTATTTTATTATCGGTTCCAAAGCCGCTTTGCCTCCGTTTCTGACGGGGAACAAAACGTCGTTTTCATATTTATCGCCGCCGCGTTCCGCCTTCATCCTTACCGTTATCGCCTTGCAATCGGGAACGATGAATTCTATTTCCCTCACGAATTCGGAAAGCCCGTCGCCCGCATTTACGGAACAGGTGAAACTTTCGGAAAGGCGGCTGTCGGCGTAAACCTCGCACAGGCATTTGTATTCGGCGCAGTCGCCGTCCGCCGTGAGGTACATTTTAGCGCGGAAACGTTCGCCGGTACTTTGGACGAAGGTATCGTACTCGAGATTGGGGTTGACCTTCGCGAAGGCTTGTTTCACCTTGTAATAGGCGAATTTAGGCTTGATGAAATAATCTATCACGTTAGTGCCGGAAACGTTAGGATACGGCTCGTTCGCCTGCCAGATTATGCTTCCGCTGTTGTTATACGCCCTGCGCCTGTTCGCCTCGATTGCGTAACGCAACCCTTCCGCCTGCATAAATTGACTTACGGCTATCTGCTCCTCAAGAGTTTCCGGCGGAACGAATATCGCCCTGTCCCTCTCGTAAGTATCCCACCACTCCCCGTGATGCCGCCACACGTGATTTTTTTCCATATTCGTCACGATTCTGTTTTTGGGCGAAAGATACTTATTGAATACCGTTATATTGTTCAACCCGTCGCAACCGAATTCGCTGTGCAAAAGACTGTCCGATTCGTTGAACAGGCGATAGTGATAGTCGCCGTAATACTGCCACGGTCCGTGGACGTCGAAATTTTCCCCCTTGCGGCATATATCGAGATTGATATTTCCGCCCGAAGGCGACGTGGGATACATAAGTACCCACGGGCAGTATTCGTCCGTTACCGATTTGAGAACGGCAATGTTCCGGTTGGTGAAATCCACCGCGACGTTATCTTCGGAAAGTTCGTTGCCGCCGCTGAACGCGGTGAGCGAAACGTGGTTCGCCCTGAACACGGCGCATTCCGCCGTGCGGCGCATATTCTCAAGGTATTCGGGTATTTCCGAAGGCTTGCTGGTTATGCCCGCGCCCGACTGGATAAATTCCTGCCACACCATTATTCCGCTTTTATCGGCAAGGTCGTAAAACTCCTCGCACTCTATAAGGCCGCCGCCCCATACACGGACAAGATTTACGTTGGCTTCTTTAAGAAGGCGAAAAAATTCCGCGCGGCGCTCTCTGCTCACTTCGCTGTAGAGCATATCGAGCGGAACGACGTTCATTCCCTTTATGTAAACGCGCCTTCCGTTGACGGAAAAGAGGTAGCCGAACGGGCTGTTTTCCCCACCGGGGTTCTTTTCCGCGACGACGTCCTTAAACCCCACCGTCTTTTCCACGGTGAACGCGTCGTCACCGACTTCAAGCGTGAGCCCGTAAAGTTTCTGCTCCCCGTAACCGTTGGGCCACCAAGGGGATACGCCCCGGGCAACGCCTTCCAGCGTGACACGCTTTTCGCCGTTTACCGCATACGAACGGGAACTTTCAAATACTACTTTGCCGTCGTCCGCGTCCTTTAAGGTAACTTTTACCGCCGCTTCTTCTTCGCCTTCGGAAACGAGCGCATAACTCAAGGTAAAGCGGCCGTCGCCATTGCCGTGGAACATCACGTCTTTCGCCTCTGCCCGCTTGCGCTCGCGAAGAAACACCCTGCCGTTCAAACCGAGGTGTACAAGCCTTGTGCAAAAATCCCATTTGTAGCAAAAACGGCTCTTTTGCGTGTGCGTCAGTTCGGAAATGCCTATCTGCGCCATCTCGTCGGGCGCGCCTTCGAGTACTACTTTTATTGTGTTTTTTCCGACTTTGATATATTTTTCCGCGCGTATTGTCAGCGGCACGAACATATTCTCGCTCTCGCCGCAAAGTTCGTCGTTCAGAAATATCTTCGCCTTATAGTCGATACCTTCGAAAACGAGGTCAGCAGCCGTAACTTTATCGAGAGTAAATTCCGCGGCGTATATCCACCATTTATTCTCTATCCACTCGGCTTTAAGACTGTTCATCCCGTAATAAGGATCTTCTATCAATCCGGCGTTCAAAAGCGCTTTCTGCACGCTGCCCGGCACCTTCGCGGGGATGGGCGGCAGGATACACTTCTGCGAGATATTCGTTTCCGCCGCTTCTTCCCGATAGGGAACGTACGGATAGAAACAACTCAAAGTCCATTCAGTAAATTCAATCATCTATCTTTCCCGTAAGAATTTTTCCGACGGGGGACCGGAATATCCCCCGCCGGGTAAAGTTTTATGATTTATCCGTTCTTTTTCTTCAGCATTACGCCGGCGAGTAAAGTTACTGCGGCGAACATAACGGCATTTGCGCCGAGATCGCCGCCGCAACCGCCGCAACCGGAACCCGCCTGAACTTCAACTTCGAAGGAAGCCGATTTGGTAACTCCGTCAACGGTGGCGCTTACGATTATGGTATAAACGCCTTCTTTGTTTTCAAAAGCGCTCGTATCGACCGTGTAACCGTCGGAATTGAGCTCGGAACGGCTGCCGGAAACCATAACTTTGTAAACTGCAAGGCCGCTCAGGTCGAGTGCTTCGCCTTTCTTATAAGTCAATTTAACGTCGTCGATATTTATAACTATCGCATAGAACGCGTCGGAAACGGTAACTTCCATCGTTCCGCCGACAACTCCGTCGTAAGTGAAGGTAACTGTCTGCTTCCCTACCTTCCTCGCGGAGTAACCGGATATTTCCACTTCGCTCGAAGCAACTTCTCTCTCTCCGAGGGTTTCGAATACAACCGTGGCGGCAAAGCCGTTCATATCGAACACTTCGCCGTAAGCGAAGGTGTTTCTCGTCGGGTAACTCGTAACGGTGAAGGAAGTAACTATATCCTTTACGGTAACCGTGAACGAAGTTGTGAATTCTCCGCCGAACACTTCGCCGTAGGTTATCGTAACGGTGTATTCGCCGGGAACGGAAGTATCGAGCCCGCCGAAGTCAACGCTGTATGCTCCTTCCGCCACGGAGAAGTCGCCGGTGTAGGATCTGGTGCCGATAACGGATAACCTGCTCGTATCGAATTCTTCGCCCTTGTGGATAGACGTATTTACGTTGGACGCGTCTATTCTTATCCCCTGAAGAGTGTCCATAATGTTGATTCTGAAATAAACGGTATCGGTGATGCCCGCATACTCTATCGAATAAACTACTCTGTAATAACCGTGCATTTCGGGGGTGAACGTTCTGCTCTCCTCGCTTATGGCAAGGTCAACGTAACCCGCCACGTCGCTCCAGGTCATAACCGTTCCGTCGCTCTCGCCGTGCTGTATGGTGATCTTTACGTCGGAATAAACTTCCACGGCGTTTCCGTCCTTATCGGTGGCTTTTACCGTCACGTCCGGAACGGTATAGGGCAACCTGTAAGAGATATTCGCTTCCGCCGTTTCGAGATAGATCTTCACGGAAGAATAATTTATTTCTTCGCTGTCGGGAACTACGTTTACGGTAAACGTCGCTTCCTTTCTTATCGTTACGTTGGCGAGGACTTGTTCCACTATCACCGTAAGCGTGTATTCGCCGACGTCGCTTTCCTCTGTGAGGGTGCCGAAATCAACGGTGTATAAATTGTCCGCAAGCCTCGTTTCGCCCGAATAGGAGAGTACGGCCCACACTTCGAGGTTGGCGAGGTTGAGAGCATCGCCCTTGTGGATCTTTCCGGTAACGGCGTCGGTATTGAGCGATATGGATATAAGCGTATCCGCTATGTTTGCGTTGAAGTACGCGGTAGCGGTTACGCCCGAATACGTCACTTCGTATTTCATGCGGTAATAACCGTGCATGTCGGCGGTGAAAGTTCTGCTCTCCTCGCTTATCGCAAGGTTCGCGTGGCCTTCCACGTCGTTCCAGAAAGTCTCAACGCCGTTACTTGTTCCGTACTGCAGCGAAACTTTTACCGCGTCGTGTATATCGGCGGAAACGCCGTCCTTATTCTTGCCCTCGGCGATTACGTCGGGGAAAGTGTAAGGTATTCCGTACCCTACGTAAACTTCCGTACCCTCTACGGTTATCTTCGCGCTACTGTAATCTATTTCTTCGCCGTCCGCTATGACCGTCAGGGTAAAGGTATCTTCTTTTACGACTTCGTTGCCGTAGTAAGACGCGGTCATTCTGACTGTCACTACGTAATCTCCGAGTTCGCACCCTTTTTCGTATCCGCCGTAATCAACGGTGTATTCGCCCTCGCCCGCAACGTTTTCGTTCGTGTAGGAAAGCACCTTCTTTACGGTTACGCCGGACAGGTCGAGATCGTCGCTTTGGTGAACGTAAACTTTACCGGCGGGAACTTCCGCCTTTACACCCTGAAGGGTATCCTGAACGTTCATGGCAATGGTTACGCTGTCAGTTTTACCCGCGTAAGATACGGTATACGTTACCCTGTAATATCCGTGCCAGTCGGGAGCGAACGATTTGGTGCTTCCGCTCAACGGAACGCCGTCGTATCCTTCAACGATATACCATATCGTGCCGTTGTTGTGTTCTACGGTTATCCTTATATCGTCGGTTATATCCGCGGTAGTACCGTCGCTCGCCGTTCCGAGAGCCGTCGCTTCGGGAAAATCGAACGAGAGTTTATACCCTATCGAAAGCGTAGCCGCGTCAACCGTTATCTTCGCCGCGCTGTAGTCGGCTTCTTCCTCTACCTTTACCAGGAGGGTGTCCGTAACTACCACGTCGTTTCCGTAATAAGCCGCGGTCATCTTAACGGTCACGGTGTATTCGCCTATAACGTCTTTATCGTAATTGCCGTAAATTATTTCGTATTCTCCGGCGGCGGCGGGAACTTCGCC
>JAFTDZ010000207.1 GCA_017453885.1 Clostridia bacterium | reverse complement strand
GACATTACCCACAAAAGCAGAGTCGGATATATCTATTCCGACGGGTACGATTTGGTTCAAACGGCAGCGTGTTTCCTATGAGGACATATAGGCGAAAGACTGGATACCGTTTGCGGTAAAAATAAATTCGGCAGGATCATAACCGTGAACACCGCATGCTTTAACGAAGTAAACAAACACGTTATAAGGCTACATACCGCACCTATTATAATTATCCCGAGCGCATCTATCACACCATATAGGCTCTCTATGAAAAAGCCCGGGAGCGACTGTCCGAACGTCATAAACAGCATTCGCCAAGCCGTATATCTTCCGATGTTTTTATAAGGTACACTCTCGAACACCAACACTGGATGCGCCATGCTTATTATCATTAAATTCAAATTACTTTATCGGCGTGTTTTACAAGTTCATTAAATTCGTCCGTAGTTATCATTCCATCTTTATCGAAGAGAATTATTTTGATCATATTTAGGTTTTATATGGCGAAGTAAAATATAAATTATAAAATATTTCCCCGCAAATATCAATACATTTGCGTAAAGTAACTTTTTACGCGGTAGCGATACCGCATTTTTTACAAAAAAATCTTCCGGTGGAAGATGAGCGCCTTCTCACCGGAAGAATTTTTGTCATTCGTAAATTTAACGGGCGGATTTACGGCGGAACGGGAAAAGCCCCGCAATACATATAACGAGCGAGACCGCGCCCGTTTCCATTGCGCCTTTGCAGCCCTTTTTCTTTTCCGAAGAAGCGGAAGCGCTCTCAGCCTTTTTACAGACTACGGTTATCGTGTGATCCTCTCTCGCGTCGGCTACGGTCACTTCCGTCACCGCGCCCTTGTCGTTTCCGTCGAGGATCACCGACACTATCTCGTAACCGTCTTTCGCGGTGATACGGTAGGTAACGCTCTCGCCTTCTTGCAAAATCAGTTTGCCTTCAACGGAAGCGTCCGGCGAATTTACCGTTACCGAATAAGTTTTTAACGCAGGTCCTTCTACCTTCCACGAGTTGCCCGTCTGAACGAGGGTTATCGCGGAAGAAGTTTCCGTTCCGTCCGCCAAGGCAAACCCTGCGGGAATGACCGCTTTATTTTCTCCTTGCGAGAGGTTTGAAAGGGGAATTTCCACCGCGAGGTTTCCGTTTTCATTGACGGATACGGTGACCTTGCCCGCCTGTCCATTAAGGAGTATCGCGTCGCCGTTGGAGCGCACCGCAAGGGCGGAGCAGGCGACATTTTCCTCTCCGCTGCGGAAAGGAATTTCTATCGCGTAAACGAATTTGCCCGATTTATTCACCGCCGAGGAAGAAACCTCTCCCACGGAAGCAAGTTTCACTGTTTTGCCTGCCGCCGTTATAACTCTGCCCGCCTGCGCTATAGCCGCGGAATATTCTTCCCGAGAGGCGTTCGCCGCAAGCCCTTCGAGCGCCGCTTTCGCTTCGTTTATCTTCCGTATAAATTCCGCGCTCGCGTTTTCTGTGGGTATTGCCGAAAGTTTGCTTATATAAGCGTTAGCCGCGTTTTTATCCGCGGGTGACCAAACCTTCGCCTCGCCGTCGAAAACGAATCCGTAAAACTCGTTTACCGTGTAGTCGATAAACCTCGCGCCGTGTTTCAAGGTGAAAACGCGCAGGGCGTTCAGGTCGGGCGCGTATTCTTCGGCGAACGCGCTTTTCCCGTCGATATACACCTGAAAACAATAATAACCGGTGAAGGCGTTGCCTATCTCGAAATCGACGCGAACGGGTTCTTCAATTCCGTTTTCACCTTCCATGGCGTATATCTCCGAAAGGGTAAAGCCGTTGAGCGAAAGGTTTTCGAGAATGCTTTCACGGACGTTGTATTTAATGAATTTATCTATTATTTCGTCGCTATAAAACCAGCCGTATTCGCCTGTTTTCGAGCGGAGATATTCGGGATCCGCCGTGACGTGAGCGTACCAGTTATCCGAATAATTTTCGCTCAGAAACACCTTGAAAGATATATCTTTATTCGGGTAGCGGTAAGCCCTTTCGATCTTCGTTATTTCAATGGGAACGATGCTGTAAACTTCGGCAAATTCGTTCATGGCCGCCATTCCTTTAACTGCGGCACCCGCCATTGCCGCGGCTGACTTCGCGCCGAGTATCTCCGCGCGGTAACCGCTGACCATAGCCGATAATGCCTGCGCGTTTTCATCGCTGTAAATATAGCCCTGAACGGTATTCGCGAGAGCGTTGAATCTGCTTAAAAACACCGTTCTCAAAGCGGACATAGAAGAATCTTTATAAGCGTTCCAGCCATCCGCGCCGTAAACGAGGGCAAAACCCTCTTTAAGTCGGGCGTAACCCGTATCGAGACCGGAGACAGCAACTGCAAATTCGCCCTCGGTCATATTTCCCTTGAAATCCGCGCTGTTGAAGTAATAACGCAACTCCACGGTGTTCGCGTCGTCCCCGCCGTAAATGCGGAGCGAAAGGTTGTTGCCCCTCTCGGCGTGTTCGTCAAGGCTGTAACCGTTCACGAAAAACGCGTCGGTAATTCCCTTTACTTTATCGCCGCCGCGGTAATCGACGTTCGAGGCGTTATCCGTCACCTTATCTGTAAACTCTATCCTTATGCGCATATACGAAGGCGTGCCGGATACCTGCGCCACAAAGCCCGAATACGCCGAATATTCCACTTCTCTCTCCTCCTCCGCAAACCCCGTGACCGAAAACGCGAGGCTGAAAAACAAAAGGACGGATATAATTAAAATCGCTGATTTTTTCATTTTCCGTTCCTCCATGCTCCCTGATAGATGGGATCGTCCTTAATGCTGCACGTAAGCGTAAAACCCGTTGCGGATCCGTTCGAAGTGACCACAATATGCCCGTTTCTTCCGGTGGAATATGAAGTTATGTTATTCCTTATAAGGCGTTGCATGTTGGAATTTTCTCCCATGTTGTCCGCCCACCAATCAACGTCGGTACGGTGAGCGGTTATTACGCAAAGGTCGGGCGTTATAAGGTCGAGAAGCGCCTGCGACGAGTACGTGGTACCCACGTTGTAATTCGCGCTATGGTGCTGCGCCTTGTAAACCTGAATATGCCCCACGTTACCGTTAATAAGATGCGGGACTACGCGGTAATCGGAATCCCCCGTGATAAGGGCTTTGAAATCCTTATACACGTAGTACATAGTGGTAGAAGTGTGGTTGAGTTCTTCGTTCGGGTTCTGTTCGGACGTAGGTATAAGGTAAAACTCCATATAACTGTCGTCCGAAATATAAATGCGGCTGTCCGGCCCGTCTATGGGCTCGGTGATCTTCATGGGCGTTCCGTCCTCACTGATCTGCCGCTCCACCACGTTTTTAAGTTCGAAGAACAACCTTTCGGCATTTACTTCCGAAGGGTGAACTCTGCCCCAGTCGCACTCGTGCATGATGACGGCTTTGGTAACGGTAAATTCTTTTATCATCTCGATAAGGGCGGTAATATGATCCTCGTGCGGGTGGGTGCAGAAAACGTAATCGAGGCGATCTACGCCCGCCGCGCGCAAATATTCCTTTTCCATCTCTATAACGGGATCGTAATTCGTGGTAAGGCTGGCTACTTCGTTGGTCTTGCCGCTGTCGCACAGAATGTTTATGCCGTTATCCTGTATAAGAATACAGTCGCCCACGTCGGTTACGCCGCCGTAGTTATTTATATTTATAAAGTGTATTTTTATCTCTCTGCCGCTCTCGGTTTCGGCAGACGACCTGCCTGCCGAAACGTTGGAAAACAGCAATGAACCCGTAAGCATAACAGAGAATATCACCGTTAAAAGTTTACGCATCCTTTTTTACCTCTTTTAATTTCTGCGTTTTTTTATTGCAAACGCCGCGAGAAGGATGATGCCCGCAATACCGGTTGCGGTAACGCCGCCGAAGCAGCCGCCCTTGGAAGATTCCTGCGGTTCCGTATCGGACGCGGGAGATGAGGAAGAGTCGGGTTCGGACGTTACGGGCTCGGAAGAAGGCTGTGCGGTTTTTACTACGAGAACGGTAACTTCCGACGTGAGATCTTCGCCGTAATTTACGTAAACGGTCTGTTCGCCTTCGGTATCCTTATCATAGCCGATAACGCCGGTAACGGCAACGGTTTCGCCCTTGGCTCCGCTCGCGTAAACTTCGGTTACGGTGAAGTCGTCTGCGGAAATTTCCTCGCCGAGTTCGTATTGAGTCTTTGTCCAGACCACTTCGTAAGACGCGATATAATCACTTACTGTAACGGCTATCTCGGCGGTATATTCGTCGGCGGTGATCGTTATCGTCTGCTCGCCGAGAACGTTCTTGTCGTAACCGGAAACTTCAAATTCCGTAACATCGCCGCCCTCGCCGCCTTTGGAAAGGGTGTATTTAACGGTAACGGAAGTCTTGTCGGATTCCTCGCCGTATCTGTATTCCGTCTTTTCGGTGGTCGCGGTTATGCCGTTCACGAAGTCGTTTACCGTAACGACTACGGTGAAGGTTTCATCTCCGAGGATGATGGAAACGGTCTGTTCGCCAAGAACGTCCTTGTCGTAACCGGTAACGGTGGCGCCTTCGAGAGAAACCGGTTCGCTTTCGCCGTTTACTTTATTGCGGGTAACGGTAACTTTCGAGAGGTCGAATTCCTCTCCCACGTTGTAATTTTCTTTGGCGTTTACCGCTTCGTATCCGTAATATGCTTCGGGATCGGTGTAAACGGTGAGGTTACCGCCTTTATTTACAACGTAGCAAACGTAATCGTTTTCAAGTATGGCGTCGTTCTTTCTGAAAGTGGAAATAGCGCGCATAACGGCGTTCTGATTAACTTTGGTCCCCGCGGCGAATTTGATCTTCGTAACGGTGCCGAGACTCAACTGCGAAAGGTCTATTCTGTAAGTCTTGCTCAAATCGTCCGTAAAGTAAGCAACGCTGGTGGCGATCGATTCGTCGTTTACGGTAAGACCGGACGCCGTAAGAGAGGCTATGTCGTCTGTTCCCCAAGTGTCGAGAGTAAGGTCAACATACTTATTATCCGTAACAGTCGCGCCCGTAACGTTGGCAAGGAAGGTGAAAGACGGGGTGTTCGTTGTGGAATCAAAGAGGAACTTCCAGTCGCGGTCGAGCACGAACGTTCCGTTCCTGTTCGCGTCGCTGCCGATGGCGGTACCCTCTTTAACGGTAACCACCGCTTTTCCGTCGGTGAGGTCGGCTTTTTGAATCCAGTTGAAATACATTCTCGTGTTATTTATGCTATAATCTGCGTTGCGCATTTCGTCATTGAGCCACAACTCGGTATTGTCGCCCCAGTAACCGCCTACGTAAGAAGGCGTTTTACCGTCAACCAAAATGGTCTTTCTCAAACCGTTATCGGCGTTATCGATGCTCCAGTTTGCCTGCCCCGCGCTGTAACCGATATACGCGTCGAACTGCAGAGCGTACTGCCAACCGTTTGCGTTGACTGCTTTGTAAACGATATTAGCGATACCCGCCGTTCCGTCCGTGGGCGTATATTTGGCGATGACTGAAGTTTCATTTGTTACGGGAGCGGAGAAATTGAACATTTTTCCCTGTTCGTCAGCCCAGTAATCGAATCTTTCGCCGTTTCTCTTTTCCGCAGCGGCGGGAACGTCAGCCCACGCTATCTTAACGCCGTCCTCAACTTCTACGGATTTAATAGCGGTACCGTCCTCATATTTGAAGTTGACAGCGTACTTTACGGTTTCAACGTCTATAACTCCGTAAGAAACGCAGTTAGGACTCGATTTTGACGTATCGAAAGCAAGCGACGTATCCGAAAGTTCGTCCTTTATAACGATATTGTATATACGGATCTTCGACGCCGTGTTTATCTGCAAAGCGAGCGCGTAACTATCCGCCGTAAAGAGAGGACTGCCCGAATAAGTCAGAACGGTGGTCCATTCCGCAGCCCCTTCGGCTTTGATGTAATATCCTGCGGTAATGGCGTCTGCGGTTTTATCCACTTCGAACCTGACGGTGTTGCCCGCTTTCATGATTTCGGCGAGAGCGGAACTTTGATTATCGTTGCCGGTAGAGGTTATCGCGCTCGTTAAACCACCGTTATTGAAAGTTTGCGGTACGCCTGCGGCGGTTATACCGAACCATATCGCTTTTGCCGAAGCGTAAGAATAGTTGTTCGGGAAAACCGTCGCATCGGCGATAACCGCGCCGAAAGTTGAGCCGCTTAAAGCGGCGTCTTCGTAAACGTCGAATTGCATGCTTAATTTTACTCTGCCGTCAACGGGAGCAACGGCGGTAGTAGGAAGTGACGCTCCACCCTTCGTTTCCCATTGATAAACGTCCGCCTGAAGGGCGTCGGCCGGTGTTGAACCGCCGTAAGATACGGCAAGTCCGGTGATCGCAAACGCAAAAATTATTGCGAGAAGCGATAAAAGTTTTAATTTTTTCATGCTTTTTTCCTCCTGAAAAAAATTTTTTTATTTGATAAGCGTAAAGGTACTTCTACCTTTCCCGATATCTTCGTGTTTTATCGTTAAGTCCCCGAAATCGCAGGTTAAACGTATATTTTCGGGATAAGTGACCATGTAAATATACACGTTTTCTTCAAGCCTTTCCCACTCGACGGAAACGCCCCTGAAACTTCCGCGGGCGCTTTTTACCGTACCGGAGCCATCCAAAAACGGTTTTAATACCACGGCGGAAAGATTCACGTTTTCTTCGGTGATGCGAATGCCGAGAACGTATTCGTAGAACCATACCGCACACGCGCCGAGCGCGAAGTGATTGAAGGAATTCATAGCCGGATCGTTGAACCCTACACCGGGCATATATCCGTTCCACCTCTCCCAAACGGTGGTGGCGCCGTTCTTTACCATAAAGCCGAGCGACGGAAAATCCGTGGAAGCCATTATTTTATACGCCTCGTCGGTAAAGCCCGTTTCACATAAAACCTCGGGCAGATACCTCGCGCCGACGAAGCCCGTATCCGGGTTCCCCCTTTTCTCCGCAAGCAGCCGCGAAAGGTTTTCCGCGGTGAATTCGCTATCCGTCATACCGAATTTATACGCTACCGCATACGCCGTGAAGGTATCCGAGGTAAGCCTTCCGCCGCACGCGAATTTGTGAGAAAAAGCGGCTTTTATGTTCTTTTCAAGATCCTCGTAATACTCCTTTTTCCCGTTGGAGAGAATATCGCACACGCGGGAAACAATACGCGCGGAGTTGGCGAAGAACGCCGTTGCCGAAAGAGATTTATCCGTTCCGTTTCCTATGGAAAGCCAATCTCCGTAACCCTTCGCGGGCATAATATATCCGTCGCTTTCGGAAAGGCAGTACGCTATCCATTTTTCCATCGCGGGGAAAGTTTCCTCTAATATTCCTCGGTCGCCGTAAACGAGGAAACAGCGGTAAGGTATTATCGCCACGGCGTCGCTCCAGGCGGAGAAGCCGTAAGGAAATTCAAACTGTTTCATCATCGGAACGAAAACAGGCACGGCGCCGCTTTCAAACTGCCCGTCCGCCATCTCCTTCGCGTAACGGCGGAATATCCCCGAGCAATCAAACGAAAAGGCGGCGAAATCGCTTATTATCTGCGCGTCGCCCGTCCAGCCGAGGCGTTCGTCCCTCTGCGGGCAATCGGTCGGAAGCCACACGAAGTTGTCCCTTGTTCCCCAAAGTACATTTTTATATATTTTATTGATAATTTCGTTAGAACACGAGAATGCGCCCGTAACTTTTTCAAGGCTCGATACTACTACCGCCTCTATCCCGTCTATCCGCGCGCCGCCGCTCGTTTCGGCTATGGCGTATCTGAAGCCATGATAGGTGAATATCGGCTCAAAAACCCCGCCTTTCGCAGTTATAAAGGTATCCGTTGCCTTTGCAGTGCGAAGATTTTCAAAGTAAGGCAAGCCGCTTTCATCGAGAACTTCCGCATATCTTACGGTAACTTTTCCGCCGCCGTTCACGGTGATCCTCACCGCGCCGGCTATGTTTTGCCCGAAATCATAAATTATTTTTCCGTTGATTTCTCTTTCGCTTACGGCGGGCAGGCGGCAGATAACTTTCGCCGCGGAACCCGTATCCGGCGTAACGATCTCTTCCCTTTCCGATACCACGGCGTTTTGCCAGGCGGAATCGCCGTAGCCGAGTGACGAGAATCCCTTTACCGAATAGCGGTCGTCAACGGTTTCCCCGTCGAAAAGATCGTTGAACCTGACGGCGCAGTCGGAAACCTTCCAACTTCCGTCGGTGAAGAAATTATCGGTCGTACCGTCGGAATAGCGCACGGTGACTTCGGCGATGAATTCGGGGATATTTCCCCACACCCTGTCGCGGTAAACCGCGCCCACTTTGCCGGCGTACCAGCCGTTGCCCAAAGTAACGCCCACGCAGAACTTTTCTGCGATAAAGTCTCCTATATCGTAGGTTATCGAGTAAACGCGGTTATCGTAATTGCTCCAACCGGGGGCAAATCTATCCGAAGATATTTCCCTTCCGCCCATATAGATTTTGAAGATACCGAGAGCCGACGCGGTAATCGTTGCGCCTACCGCCGTTTTTCCTT
>JAFTDZ010000206.1 GCA_017453885.1 Clostridia bacterium | reverse complement strand
TAACCCCATTCGTTGAGGAGCGTTACGTCTTCTTCATAACCCATTTGAAGAACCACGTCATCGCCGAGGTGTTTAACGGTACCCCAAGGCATACCGGCCGTATTATACGAACCGAAACCGTTACGAACATTGCCGATACGGTAAGATTCATCGTCGCCGAGAACATCCGCAAGACTTGCGAATATCTCAACCTGATCTTCTTCGGGTATCTCTATACTGCCGTCGTCTATAACGCCTTCGATAATTTCTTCATAGCGGGAGAAAGAAATATTATCTATAGCGTAATAATCGTCTTTCGTTCCGTCGTGAAGCCCGAGCATAAGCCAAAGCATGGTGCATTCGTAGGTGTCACGGTCGGAAGTAATCGTATAATACTGAACGAAGTGATACCATCCGTCGGTGGTAGGAGTTAAAAATGCGCGCACGGAACCGTCGCCAGCAGTCCAAACGGCTTTATCCCAGGTATCTACCGGAAAGTCGCTGAAGTGTACCATATCTTTGTCGTTAGGCTGTAACATAGTACGGAAATAATGGGTTTTCGATCCTACGTCTCCGCAAGGTTTGATGTCGAGATTGAGTACGTATTTTCCCGAACCTAACTGAGTAAAATCAAGGCCAAGCATCTGGATAGCCGTGTTCGCACCGTTATCGTTTACTACCGCGCCTTCGTAATCCATACCTAATTTAAGGTAAGTATTACCTTTCTCGTCTTTAACGAATTCACCGGAAGCGCCGAAGCCTTGTATTCCGTTTTTAGCGGTGTTAAGAACAGCGGATTCTTCGCCTTCTGCTATCTGAGATTCAAAATCTCCGTTAGGGAATATTTCAGTAACGCCGCCTATTCTCTTGAAAGAAAGGTTATCTATACCGTAATAGTCGTCTTCGGTAGCGCCCGCTATACCGCCCATAAGCCAGAAAGTGTGGCCGGCAAGGTCGTCGGCATCGCCATCGATAACATACTTGGCTTCATAGTGATACCAGCCGTTTTCGAGAGCCGACATTTTGGAAGTGAGATCCGCCCACTTCTCCGCTCTGTCTTCCGCGTTGATAGCGTCCGGCGCCACATACGGGATTATATAATGGTTTTTGAATTCCGCCGGACCGCCTTGTACGCGCAGATAAAATGTTTTGGCAACCACGGTTTCGCTCGCTTTTATATCGAACGATAACAGATAAGTTCCAAGACCTATTCTATCGTAAGTTACGGCAGGTATCTGAAGAACGTAATCGTTACCGGTAAATCCGCCGTAACCTGCGCCGAATTTAAGATAAGTGTTGTCGTCTTCGTTTACGAATTCACCGTGACGGCCCATGTCGGTGCCAAGTAAACCGAAGCCCTTAAAACCGCCCACTCCGGGTTCTGAAGTGAGAACGGCAGGCGTTCCTTCTTCAACGCCGAGTCCTTCAAAATCGCCCCCCGAAATTATCTCTTCCCAAAGAGCCGCGCCCTCGTCGGCGCTTGCGTTAGTATGCCTTGACGTAAAAGATACGCCTACGCACACAGCCATTACGAAAGCCAAAAGGCCGATCGCAAAATGTTTTGTTTTCATAGTCTCCTCCTAAATTAAAAATTTTTATTCGTAAACACAATACTGTGTTTCAGAATCAATTCGCCTTCGTCCACAGGCATTCTTTCCTGTACGGGAAGAAGTTCTTCAAATCTTTTATGCGGCTCCGTCTGGTACCAATAAGCGGTAGTGGACCAGTCGTCGCTACGGTTATTGTTGTGGCCGTGTTCTATAGTTACTTTAATGCTTTTTTCAAAATATACGGGATCTGCGATATGGTATCTGTAATAGGTTATTTTACCTTTCCAATTATCCTGCCCGCCGAGCAGCAGCCCATGGTAAGGGCCCTGAAATTCCTGTTGCGGACACCACGCCATATTGACGTAATCTTCCGTACCCGTTCCGTTCAGCGAAGGTAATTTGTCCCCGTCGATAAATATCATATCGTCGCCCTCGCCGGGCCAATCCCAGTTACCGTTCCCCGAAAGATTGTGAATATTTATATTGCATCCGCAATAATGCCCACGTCCTTCCGCCTCCAGAATAACGTAATTATCTTTACCGTCGATGTTTTTACCGCCGTGGCACCAGTCGAGATGATCTTTGAAAGCAGAAACGGGTTTACCTTTTGTGGGACATTCCCTGTGCCATTTTGCGTGAAAACGCAAAGCGGCTTCGTTCGGCAATTCTTTATATTCCTCGTAATCAACGTAAAAATAGAACAAAACCGGACGGACGCATTCGTTTGTTATAGTCAGTTTCGCGCTATTGAAACACATAGGCCACCAACTGTTGAAGGCTTTGCCGTCCTGCGGGGCCATCTGCAGAGGCGCGGACGTAAAATTTTTGGTAATACCGTGCCCCATACCGAAGAAATCGCCTACCGGCGCCTCGACGCTGGGGCATTCTTCCCCGTCCCAATACATACGCAAAACTATTTTTCTCGGGCCGTTCTTTTCCCATTCGCCGTACTCGTTCCGCCCGGTTTCCATGGTCATCCATATATGCGTTATGCAACCGGGTTTATCTATTTCGGCAAAGGTATAAGTTTGCCCGGGCTGAAGAGTTACGCGGTCGTCGTTTCCGCCCGTTCTGTCGTAACTCGAGATCCTCTTTCTCTTCGCGTCGTGAACGACGCAGAGATTTTCTTTCGCCATATAATTCATCATATCTTATTTCAATCCCGAAATGGCGATCCCTCCGATAATCTTCTTTTGAAATACCGAAAACAGACTTATCGGCACGAGAGCCGCTATAAACACAGCGGTAATAACGACCGAATAGTTGTTTTTGTAGTACGCCGACAAAGTTTTAACTACCTGCATTACCTGCGCTATTTCCGTGTTAGACGTTATGGTAAGGCTGGGCCACATAAACGAGTTCCAGTTTGCCATAAAACAGCCCATTCCCTGTATTACCATCGGCGCCGAGGACATAGGTATAAATATATACAGATAAACCTTCAGGCGGGAACACCCGTCGAGAATAGCCGCCTCTTCCAAGGACGACGGTATAGACAGGAAGAACTGTCTGAAGAAAAATATCATGTATCCGTTCGCGATACCGGGCAATAACACCACCCATAAGGTGTTCACGAGATGCATCAAATGCATCAGCCTTATCGAGGTCATAAGAATTGTTATGCCGGGTACGAACATCGTGCTTAAACATAGCGGCCAGAAAAATCTTTTTCCCCTGAAATCGATACGCGCGAAAGCGTAAGCGGCGGTCATATTGAAAGAGAAATTCAAAACCACGGCCACGGATGAAGTGAGCAGAGTGTAACCCATCGACCGCAGGAAGTTAAATCCGTTGAACGGTATGGTAAATATCGTTTTGAAGTTACCGAATGTCGGATTTTTCGGGAAAAACGTATTCGGTATAGCGAATATTTCCTTTTTATCCTTCATCGTTGCGGGCAACATCCATATAAACGGAAACAGTATTACGGCAACGATAACGATACAAATAAAATAATCGATTATTTTATTCACTATCTTTTTTGTTTTATAAGAAGTCATAATACTCTCCCTTAATCATCCATCGATTTTTCGGAACGAATGATCCGGAAAATCACCACGTTGATCGCGCAAATAAGTATCGCTACCAAAATCGCTCCCGCTATAACAATGTTTGAATCCACGGTGAAATCGTTGAAGGTGTTATAGATATAAAGGATAGGCGTCATTGTTTTATTTACGGGGCCGCCGCCCGTCACCATCATCGGTAATTCAAACATCATAAGCGTACCGGAAGCGAGATTTATGATCGTAAGAATGAAATAGTTCTTCATCCCCGGCAAAGTTATATACCACAGGCGATGGAAAGCGTTAGCCCCGTCAAGCATAGCCGCTTCGTAATAACTTTCCGGTATACCTATCGCGCCGGCGTACATTACCAGAGAGTGATAACCGAAACCTCCCCATATGGAAATACCTATAATCAGTATATACGGCCATGGCATCATGATCGTAAACGGTATGGGATCTTTATCTAATCCGAGTAAGATAGACGTTATCAATCCCCCGCCGTAATTGAATATGAACAGGAACATTATGGAAACGAGTATTCCGGAAAACAGCGTCGGCAGATATATGATTATTTTCGTCGCCGAACCGAACTTGTTTTTCATACGCTTCAGCACCTGCGCGAACAAGAAAGTTATAACGACCATAATAACCATTATAAACACAAGGAAAATCAGAATATTCGTAAACGATTTTACAAATACTTCCTGCCGCAGAACGTAAACGAAATTTCTGAACCCTACGAATTCTCCGGTATTGTAATCCTGAAACGCCCTTAAGATAGCCATGACCAACGGCACCACCTGAAATATTACAATGACAAGTACCGCCGGCATTATCATAAAGTACGCGGATTTTTCGTCCCTGTAACGAAAAGACCTTTTCTTAACTTTTCCAACCATTTGTATAGCCCTTTACGCTTTCGGATTTCTCGTCCAACCGTCCGAACCGATTATGGTCTCTATAGTGTATTTAGCGTCGCTTATCGCCTTAGTTATAACGTCGTCTTTATTCTTATCCGTATTGAGCATTATATATTCTATTGCCGTACCGTAAGCGGCGGATAAAATAGCCTGACTGTAAGAACCCGTGGTTATTGCGGTTTCGGTAACCTTTTCAACTACCTGCATCCATTCCTCGTGCTGCGTATTATTGTTGGTTTCGATATAATCGCTGAGGGAATTGAGCACCGGGGCTTTGCAGTAATTTGCAAGTTCAAAGTATTCTGCCGCAACTTCTTTATTGCAAAGCATAAATTTTATGAACTGCGCGGCAAGGT
>JAFTDZ010000205.1 GCA_017453885.1 Clostridia bacterium | reverse complement strand
TCTTCGGAGACGGTGGCGCTCGCGAAGGTTATGGTTTCGATAGAGGTGTTGCCGCTGAACGCGTAATCGAATATCTCGTTCATATCGGTGGGTATCTCGAGGGCGGTAACCGCGCAATTAGCGGGTGCGACGTAGAGAACTTTTCTGCCGTCGTTATTGGTACCGTAAAGGATACCGTCAACCGAATAGAATTTCGCGCAACCTGCTTCAACGTTGATAGCCGTGAGGCTGCTGCAACCGTTGAATACCTTAAGGTCGGCAATGTTTCCGCTCGTGTCGTAATCGCCCATCTTCGAGGTGCCGGCGGGGAGCGTCAACGAGGTGAGAGCCTGGCAGTTATAGAAGGCGTAGTTGCCTATTTCCAGACCGTCGGAAGCCTGACGTTCGGTAAAGGTTATGGTTTCGATAAATCTCGCTCCGCTGAACGCGTAGGCGCCTATAGTCCTGACGCTTGCGGGTATGGTGACGGATTTGAGATTGATGTTGTTTTCAAATACTCTGTCGGCTATCGTGGAAACGTTATCGCCGAGGACGAGATTCGAAATTCTTACGCCCTGCGGATAATACTGAACACCGAGGGTGTTATCATCTTTATGTATTACGTAAAGAATGTTATCAATAGCCTTGAAGTTGGGGTTTGCCGCGTCAACCTTTAAGGTCGCGAGGTCTTTGCCGCCGAATACGCCGCCTACGTTAGCGCAGTAGAAGTCAGGACCGATGTCGAGTTCGACAAGGTTACTGCCGCCCGTGCGTTTATCGAAGAATGCGCCGGCTTCAAATTCAACTTCGGAACCGCTGTTTACAACAACTTTCTGCAAAACGGTGCAGTTTGCAAACGCGTTAGCCTTAAGAGTTTTAAGGTTGCCGGGGAGCGTAACCGTAGCGATCTTGTTGCATTCGAGGAATGCGTTGGCTTCTATGGTAAGCGCGTCGTCGGACAAAGTTCCTTCAAAGGTAACGTCTTTAAGGTAAGGACAGGATTTGAAGGCGTTTTCGTCGATCTTCGTAACGTTCGCGGGGATCGAAACGGAAACTATAGCGCAACCTTCAAAAGCGTTCTTGCCGATGGTCTGAACGGTGGCGGGGATCTCTATACTCGTCTTTGCGGGCGGGCAATAGATGATTTCCGTCTTGTTGGCGTTCATAAGCACGCCGTTTTCAGCGGAGAAGTATTCGCCGGTTCCTTCCATCTTGACTTCGCTCAATTTGCCGTAGTTGGTTCCGAAAACCTTAGCGGTGAACGTCCTCAATCTCTTGGGGAAGGTTACCGAAGTAAGGTTCATGCCGTAACCGAATGCCCCGTCGGTAATATCGAGGGGTTCTTCCTCTACGCCCGCGGGCGCGTTATCGAATATAATGCTGCTGAACGCGTGGCCGGAGAAAGCGTTTTTATCGATCTTAACTACCGTGTAAGGAACGTGGAGTACGTCTATCTTCGCGGATCTGAACACGTTGAGAGGTATAACCTGAACGCCTACCGGGATAGAATACGAACCCGTTTTGCCGAGAGGATAGTATTTGATTTCTCTGCCTTCGTTATTCGGGTTGTCGTAGAACAGAACGCCGTCAACCGTGTAGTAAGGTTTGGTTTCTACGGTCAGAACGTCCGCAGGAACTTCGTAGAGTTCGAGAGTGGTAAGACTGTCACAACTCAGAAACGCGGTACCGGTTTCAACCAGTTGAATCGTATCCGGAATATAAATAGATACAAGATTTTTGCAGTTTCTGAACGCGCTGCCCTCTATGGTGGTTACGGGTTTACCGTTGTAAACCGCGGGAATCTTTACCGTGGTAACGTGGTCGATATTAACGCCCGCAACTACGGAATATTCCGTGTTATTATTGATGGATTCGTAAGCCAGAGTTCCGAGCCAGCCGGCGTAAAGCGTCATCGACTCGCGGTCGATTATCCACTTGCCGTAACTGTTACCTTGTTCGTCGGTATATCTCGTTCCGCCGGCGTTCGCATCCGAATACCAACCGGTGAATATCTTGAGTTCATCGGTATTTGAAGGTACGGGGAGCGTGTAGTAATCGCCGAACGTCAATTCCACGTCACTAT
Source organism: Clostridia bacterium (assembly GCA_017453885.1). Taxonomy (GTDB): domain Bacteria; phylum Bacillota; class Clostridia; order Christensenellales; family Borkfalkiaceae; genus RGIG3732. The sequence continues at coordinate 2,616 of JAFTDZ010000205.1, read as the reverse complement.
CGGCAAGCGATGCGTTTTCGTCAAATACGTCAAGGTCGATAGCGACTTTATTCGGCGTCCATTGAGCGAACAACATAACGTTTTTGCTTACGGTGAAAACAGAAAGGTCTAACTTCTTTCCGTTCGCGGAAGCGGCGCCTTTCGCGTCGTACCAACTGTCAAACGTATAACCGTATTTTGTAGTATTGCCGGCAACGGCTATCCTGTCGCCTTCGGCGTAATACTGTACGTCAAGAGCGGAACCGCCTTCGGCATCGAAGGATACTTCGTAAGCGTAAACGGTAAGGCTCTTCGTGCCGGTTTCTACTTGGCCGTCCAAACTCGTAACGGATATTTCGTTATTGCCGTCTTTCGTGAAAACGACATTATAATGGTTATCGGTTATCTTCGAAGCGACGGTTTGACCGTTTATTTTTACGTTATAAGCGGATGCGCCGTAAACGTTTGCCCAACTGACAACTCCGTCGTTATAGGAAAGATCGCCGAGTACGGCGGAAACGGTGACCGCGTCGGAATAAGCGGAATCCGCGCCGGACTTGACGGCCTTGACGGAAACTTCAACGGAACCGTCAACCCCATCGAGTGTGTATTCCGTGCCTTCGGCTACGTCGTATTCCGTATCCCCTACTTTTACCTTGTAGGAAGTTGCTCCGGCAACTGCGTCCCAACTGACGGTACTGCCGTTCAACGCTACGTATGCGGGAGCCGCAATGGAAGTCTTATTATAAGAAACTTCGGCAAAAGAAGAATTGTAGCCGTGGGCTTTTGCCGTAACCTTAATATTATAAGTGCCTTCGCCGTAATGCTTCAAAGAGTAATTAGCGGAAGAAGCGGTAAAGACTTCGTCGCCAATCTCAACTTCATAATATTCCGCGTTCTTTACCTCGTTCCAACTTACTTCGGCGGTGGCGGCGTCAACTGAAAGATCCTGCACGGCGCCGAGGTTTGCCTCGTAGTTGAATACTTTAGATACGGAATCGGCATAACCCTCCGCAGAAGCGGTGACGGTAAAGTCGATACCGCCGACCTTCATCTCGCAGCCGGAAAAATCATAAGTCGGGTTATGTTCGTTATCGTATAAAACAGGGTATAAAACATGCTGGTGATCATCGTTTCCGCAATCTATGGTTATATAATAATGTTGGGCGTTTTCCACTTCGTTAAACAAAAGGGTACGTCCTCTTACCTCGAATACGGATACTTTCGCAAGAGCCTTATTTTTGTAATAAGCGGTGTTGGTTTCATCATCAACGGTAACGCTGATTTCGTAATCGCCTGCGTCCGCAGCGGAAAAATCATAACTCCAGTTACTGCCGCCCGTCTGCCTGTGGGCAGAAACTTCAACGCCGTCCTTCTTTATGCTTACGTCGTAGAGGGACGTGCCGCTCTTTACGGGCCAGGTTATAACGTTATCCTTTACGGATACCGCCGCCTTATCCCATACTGCGTAAAGTTCGGTATTTTGAGCAAGGACCTCTCCCTCGTACTTATGGGAAAGTTTTGCCTCGTCGTCATAGTCGCTTATCCACCAACCGACGAAGGTATGCCCCGCTTTCGTGGGAACGGGGGCGTCGATCGCCATTCCGCCGACGGTAGACACGGACGACGTAACCTTTCCGTCAACGACGTAAGATACGGTGAATTCCGGATCTATAGGCGCAACAAACCTTGCATAGACTGTTACGTTTCCTGTAATGGCGGTGCCGAACGAATACCTTGTAGAATAATCGGCATCGGCGTACCAACCGACGAAAACTTCGCCCGATTTGGTCGGGTCGGAAGGTTGCGTGATGGTTGCGCCTGCTTCATAAACTTCAGGCGACAAATCGGTACCGCTATACGTCACCGTATAGGTTACCGTTTGCTCGTTGCCCGTCGAGTCGGTCGATGAGTCTTTATTCTTTTTGCATGCGCCGACGAATAAAAGCGTGGACGCGATCAAAGCAAGGCTCAACAACACAAGCAATACTTTTTTCATAAAAACCTCCTTAAAAAATGAATTTCGGATTGAATAAATTTTGCATAATTGAATAAAAATTTTCTTATTCCATTATATTATGCCTTTTATTATATTAGGATAAAGTGTTTTTGTCAATTATTTTTACGCATAAAAATGCAAAAAACTTTATAAATTCAAGTTTATTCGGCGCATTTGTCGAGTTTGAGGAATAAAAACAGGAAATAATCAACATTTTTGCCAGAATATGTTGCATAAATATTAGTCACCCATCCCGTCGCGGTGAAATATTCGCCGCTCTCCTTTCTGAAATAAAAGCGGATCATACGGCAAGTCCCTCTTTCCCAAACGCTTTTCTGTGAAAACCGTTCGGGAGCCCTTTTACTGTGTTCGAATCGCTACAGCAAACAAAAAGCGCCCGACGAAAACGCACTTCCGTTAGGGATTTTTTCGGTATGGCTGTCCTTTGAGAATCAGGCGTGGCGTGATGTTGCACCTGATTATTTGTTTGTTTCATTCAAATTCGGGAATTTCTACGGTTCAGATGAAGTTGTAAGCGATTGTTTAAGTGGACAAAAGCCTCGATAGAAGTCTACGACCAAACAATGTTTGGTGTAGTAGGCTACACCTTTATCAAAAGGTCAGCCTGCTACACCATA
>JAFTDZ010000204.1 GCA_017453885.1 Clostridia bacterium | reverse complement strand
GGTTTTTTGATTTTACATCAAACGAAAGAGGCTTCGCTTAAATGACGTCGTCGCAATGCGGCTGAAAACGCGAAAGGTTGCGGGTTTTCACCCTTCATTCTTCATTCTTCATTCCGTCATCTCGACCAAGCGTAGCGCGCGGAGAGATCCGGCAAATATTATGGTAACAGCCGGATTTCTCCTCGTCGCAATACGGCACATAACGCGAAAGGTTGCAGGTTTTCACCTTTCTGCGTTCAAGCCGATTGCTCCTCTTTCCCAAAAATTTTTGTTCCAAAACTTTTCGGGAACCCTTTGAACGTTCAGTCGAAATGACGATGGAGAGAGGCTGACAAGAAGAATAGAGATTCTTCACAGGCAAGCCTGTTCAGAATGACGTCGTCGAAACGCGACTGTCGGGCAGCGGGTTACAAGTGTTCACCCGCAAGCCTTGACCGTCGGTTTCTCCTCTTTCCCACGGATAATTTTTCAAATTCTCCGCGGGAGCCCTGTTTTTTCGCGACCGTCGAGCAACGTGCTGTAAATAGTCGCCCGTAAGCCTTGACGGCCGGCAGAGGACGAGAGTAGGGTATCTTTTCACAAATAAAATACCGCGAACGAAAAAAGCGAACTCACGACCTCTTGGTCCGCGTCGCCGCAAGGCAAAGCGCGCGGGCGATTATTAAAACAATCGCCCTGCATCGATGCCTGCGACTCCTTTTTCCCGAAAACTTTCGTTCCGAAACTTTTCGGGAGCCCTTTTTATAATTTGGTTCGGGACGGCAGAGGACGAGAGTACGTATCTTCACGCAATTAAAATACCGCGAACGGAGAAATCCGTTCGCGGTATTTTGGTCGAGGTGACGAGACTCGAACTCACGACCTCTTGGTCCCGAACCAAGCGCGCTACCAAACTGCGCTACACCTCGATACGCATATAACAATATAAACTATTTTGCAAAAAAAATCAACCGATTTCAACCCTTTTATAAAAAAATTTACGCGAGAGCCCGCCGCGGGGCCGGTACTTTCATTTTCTTGCAATTCGGTTAAAGTTATGCTATACTTTTATTAAAATAAAAAATTTTTGTTTTTTGTGTAACAGATTCCGAAAAAATACAGTCTATATATACGGAACGTTTCCGTATGCCCGGGAATATATGACCAGCGAAGCGTTTAACAAATATCTTAAGCGGATAAGGACGGACGAAAAGGCGTTCCGCGCGATATACGAGTATTATTTGCCGAAGATCAAATATCACGTTCTTTCAAAATACGGCAGAAGCGTGGATTTTGAGGACGTTGCGCACGACGCCTTCACGAAGTTGATCCGCCTCGAAGATCCCCCGGAAGTGGAAAACCCCACCGCCTGGATATACAAGATATGCGACAATGCGGCGAACGATCAGATTTCGGCAAGGGGCGGAGAACTGCCGCTCGACGAACGGGTGGACGCTTCACCTCCGCCTTCGGTGAAAACGCTTGCCGACGCGGAGAGCGAAAGCGATTATTTTTCCCTCGTAGGCAAACTCGAAAGGAGCGACGCGGAAATAGTTTTGCTTATAACCTTCGAAGGGTATAATCTGAAAGAGGCGGCGGAGATCCTCGGGTTGTCGCATGTGGCGGCGCGGCAGAAATATTCGCGGGCGCTGAAGAAATTAAAGATACTATTGAACGGTAAAAGATGATCGGAAGAAAATTGCTCCGCCTTAAAAAAGCGGAAGAAAAGAGAATACTTAAAGAGCACGAGGGGCTTTACGAAACGCTCGTCCGTGAAAATTATCCCCGCGAGGAAGGAAAAAAACGCGAGGAGAAGGCTTCTTTTATAAAAAAATTGCCGTTTGCCGTTATCGGATCGGTGGCTGCGGCGGCGTTCGTTTTCGCCGTGGCGATAGGCTTGACGCGGTTTAACGGCATAGGAATGAACAAGGGCGCCGCGCCCGGCGCAAATATCAACGAAGGGCAAAACTATATCAAACCCGCGGGGGACGAGGCTTTCGAAAGGCAGGGATACCTTTCGCCCGCTATGCTCGCCTCGCTGAATGCTTCGCTCGAGAAGTCCTCGCTCGACATCGGAACGCTTAAGATAAGGAGCGTTACCGAAAAGAAAACGGGCGGCGAGACCGAGTATTACAGGGTAGAGGCGGACACCGTTCCCGGGTACAGCGTTTTCGATATTATCGTGGGGGTGGGTAAGGATTTTTCCTTCGAGGAAGAACTTCTCCCGTGGGAAAACGCCGAGAAGGATACCGAAGGGCCTTTCGATATAACCTATTCCGTGGTGAGGAAGCGCCGCGGCGATATGTATTCGTTCATGACCAAGGCGAAGGTGGATACCGGCGCGGAAATTTATTATATAACTTATAACTACGTTTCGGAAGATCCCGAATGCGAACTTATAGACCTGATATATTACTATATCAAACCCGTTGAATAAAGGAGAGATGGAATGAAAAAGACAGCGGCGTTACTTCTCGTTCTTATCGTGATCTCGCAATTCGGCGGGTGCGGCGTATTGGGCGGCGTGCTTCTCGAAAACTGCGTCGGGCATTCGTCGTCGGAGGAAGTCGTTCATCGGCTTATAAGCGGCAAGTGCAGATATTCCACGGCGGACGGTTACTTGAACGGCCTGGGGCTTGACGAAACGTTTTCATCGTTGGACGATCCCTACGCCGTCGGCTATAAATATTCCGACCGCAGCGATTACGAATATTTCGTTTTCACCCAAAGCGGGGTGAGGAACATAAGGATAACGGTAATTCCTTACGGCAAGGAAGGGCCGGAGATCGAACCCATCGTCGGGGCTATCACCGCGGACGGCTCGCTGAACGTAGGTTACGAGTACACGGCGAGGCGGCACGAGGATTATTACGAATTCAGATGCAGAGCGGTGGTCGAGTGCAAAGGCGATAAGGCTTATGTGGAATACGATTATTCGTCGGTATCCCGCCGCTGCGAAATAGTGGAACTTATAAACGCATTATTCTATCCGAAGGGTTAAAGATATGAAAAAGTTTATTCTTATATTATTGATAATAACGGCGGTTTTTGCGGCGAGCGCCTGTTCGCAGCATAACAGTACCGAAGAGAACGGTTCGCGGAACGACGTTGCGTCCTCTCCGCTCACTACGAAGAATTTGAACGATCTACGCTCGGTAATAAGCGTGGCGGTTTCCGCCGAAACGCCCGGCGCGCCTAACGGAGGAAATGATGTTTCCGGCGAGAGTTGGGGGTACGCGCTGGTCGCGGGGGACTGCGTTTTCGTAAAAGAGGGATATTATAAATTTTCAGACGTGGTAGAAAGCCGCTTTGCCAATGCGGGCTTAAACCTTGGCGAAAGAGGCGAGAGGGATCTGTTTTTCGCCCGCGGCGAAAGGAGCGTTTACGGTGTTTTTCGTGCGAAAAAGGGGACTTATTACGCTGTGTCGATAGATTACGACGACCCCGTTCTCCGCTACTCCTATATGGATACGGCGGGGCTTGACGAGGCGGACGGAGTATTCGTCGGCGGAGAGGGGAGCGACGAGTGCCGCCTGATCCTGTTCGGCAGAACGCTTATCGCGTATTCTTATAAAAATATGGTTGAACTCGCCCGCAGGGAAATTCCCGCAGGGGAGAGCGTTGAAGATTTCGCGTTTTACCAGAAGGGCAATTCCGCCGTTTTCGCCGCGGAAAATTCCGTTAAAATATATACTTACGAACCCTCGGCGAGAGAGTTTTTTGCAATATCCGCCGATATACAACTCGATAGCGGCGATATCCCCGCGGTTTTCGACGGAGTGTATTTCTTCAAAGCGGACAGGTACGCGGTACTTTCGGGGGGTGAAGTTCCGCCGGAAACGCTCGAAAAATATCCCGCTTACCTTTCCCTGAAGGAAAACCCGAAAGAGGAGTGGATGGGTTACGCCGTTTACGTTTCGGGCGGCGCGGCTACGCTCGAAAAGGGTAACGAAACTTTGGCGACCTTCACGGCGGAAACTTTGGCGGAAAATCTTCCCGAAGTGAAAAGAATGCTTGAAAAACGGAAAGCGGAAAGCGGAAAAGCCGAGATAATCTCCGCGCGGTTCCTTTACGGAAAGTTGTTTATAATATGGGAAAAACAGCCCGAAACGCCGTTTATCGGCCTTCGTTCGGTAAACGACGGGATACCGCAAACGGTCGTTTGCTACGACCTTGAAAGCGGCGCGTATTCCTTCGCGGGGATGATAGATTTCACCTGGTTCAATATATATAAGATAGTAAAACTGTAAATTGCAAAAAAGCAGCGCGGGGATCTTCGGCTCGGAAGGTCCCCTTTTTTTGTCGAAAAAAAATTTTTCGGGGAGAATTTGAAGATAAATTATACGGTTATTCTAATCGGGCGGCGGGCGGCATACATTATTAGCGAACAAAATCAAAAGGAAGGTGCATATTATGAACGATCTCGATTACGCAAAAATGATCGAAATACCCGTAACGACGTCGGAAATTTCCGTGAAGAAAGCGAGGAAATTCCGTCGCAGGCGGCCCGAAACGCTCAAGAGGGAACTTATCGAAAAGTTGAACGGCGAACCCGCCGAAGAAGTTAAAGAGGGCGAAACCGCCGCCGAAGCGGAAACATTGCCGTTTGAAAACACGGTAGAGGTGATCACCAAAAAAGAGGAGAGGAAACGGCTTAAGGGAAAGTTTAAGTTCGATATAGTCGCGGCGCAGGTGGCGGTCATCGTAGTGCTGGCGCTCACCATTATGCTGACTAACATCTTCTGGCAGGACAGCGGCATTAACACCCTTGTGAGGAGTGTGTTCGCATCCGGCAAAACAACCGAGCAGGACGTTACCTATAAAGAATTTTCGCCCGTCGTTCCCAACTATTCTTCCGCTACGATAGACGGCGGCGTTATGACCTTCGCCGCGGGCGGCAGCATCTACTCGATGTGTGACGGCGTAGTAACGAATGTGGCCGAAAACGCAGGAAAATACGATATTTCATTAAAGTTCAGCCCGAGTTTTTCCGCCGTTATTTCCGGCGCGGAATACGCTTACTACGGCCTTGGCGACAGCGTGTATAAATCGGTGCCCGTGTGCTATTCGTCCGGCGAGGTGAAGGTTTACCTTTACGATAACGGCAAACTTCTTACCGATTACGCGCTCGACGGCGGCAAGATAATATGGCAAAGTTAAAGTTCGCCGTTCACCCGCTGTTTTTTCTGTTCGGAATATATTTCGCTCTCACGGGCAGGATATTCGTATTTTTGATATATACTTTCGTCGCGGTGATACACGAGTGCGGCCACGCCTTTTCTGCGGCTCGGCTCGGCTACAAACTCAATCGCGTGGTGCTTATGCCTTACGGGGCGGTCATCTCCGGCGATATACGCGGATTGAAGTTTCGCGACGAAATTACCGTGGCGCTCGCGGGGCCTTTCACAAACCTCGCCTGCGCCGTTTTTTTCGCGGCGCTCTGGTGGGTTTTTCCGGAAACTTACGCCTATACGGATACGGCGATGTTCGCGTCGCTCTCCATAGCGACGGTAAACCTTCTGCCCTGTATGCCGCTCGACGGCGGAAGGGTGCTGAAAGCCTTTCTGTCCCTATATGTGAAAGAGAGCGTTGCCGACGTCGTTTTGAAAATAACGGGCGTGGCGTTTTCGTGCGTTTTAGCGGGTTTATTTGTTTACACCTGTTTTTATTCGGTCAACTTTTCCCTGCTGTTCTTCGCCCTGTTCGCCTTCTTCGGAACGGTGTTTTCGGGCAAGGATAAGGGCTATGTTAAGATATACGAAAACGCGTTTCAAAAGGCGGTGGCGCGCGGGGCGGAAGTAAAGCGTATAGCCGTTTCCGAGATCACCACCGTGAAGAAACTTATTTCGCTTATGGATGCGAACGCGATGACCGAAGCGGCGGTTTACGGAAGGGACGGGGCGCTGAAAAAAGTGCTCTCCCCGAAAGAGGTTTTCGATATAGCCGCGGGCGATACACTCTATTTTACAGTCGGTGAGATCATAAACAAAAAACCCGCTTAACGCGGGTTTTACGGGGTTTTAAGTTTATTTGTTTTCATTTGCTCCGTCCGTTCCGGCGCTTTCGGGCGCACCGTCCGTCTGCTTTTCCGAAACTTTATCGGCTACCACGTCAACGGGTAAAACGAAGTGCGTGTCGTAAACTACTTCCGCCTGCGCGTCCGGGTGTATCTCTCCCGCTTTGGTCAGCGCCCACTTCGTGATCAACGGGCCGAGCAGTTCGTAAACGAGCGTGGCGCACAACACTACTGTATTTATTTGCGTGCCGAGCGCGGCGAACGCGGGATCCCCCGTCGAAGCGAATTCGGCAACCACCATCGTGGCCATACCTATGGCGACGCCCGCCTGCGGCAACAGCGTAAGGCCGAGGTAACGTTCCACGCGCTTATCTGCCTTTACGGTCTTCGCGCCGAAGAACGCGCCGAAGTATTTGCCGAGCGACCTTGCGATAAGGTAAACGATGCCTATCACGCCCACTTTCGGAATTACCGAAAGGTTGAGTTCCGCGCCCGATATTATAAAGAACAACATAAAGAGCGGCGCCGTCCACCTTTCGGAAAAGGCGTTCAGTTTCACGTCGTCCTTATGAAGGTTGCAATAGACCGCGCCTATCATCATGCAGACGAGCAGGTTTGAAAGCCCCCACATATCCGCAAGGGAAACGCCCGCGAAAACGGCGGCTATCTCCACGCCTATCCTGTTCGCGCGGCTCAAGAATATCTTCATCGAGAGGGCGACTATAAGTCCGAGCCCCGCGCCGAGCGCGAGAGATTCGACTATCTCGAGAACGGGTTCCAGAAAAGCCGAGACAAACGTGACCGTTCCGCCTTCCAGCATGACTTTCGCCACCGAAAAACTCACGGCGAAAACCATAAGACCTACCGCGTCGTCCATGGCGACTACGGGCAGAAGGGTATCCGTAACTATACCTTTCGCCTTGTATTGTTTCACGACGAGCAAGGTCGCCGCGGGGGCGGTAGCCGTCGCTATCGCGCCGAGAATTATAGCCACGGGCATCGGGCAAACGTCCGGCGCTATCAAGGATACGGTTATAAGGGCCGCGTCAACGAGAAGGGCGGTGGTAAGCGACTGAAAGAAGGTGATCACCGTAACGGATCTCCCCAGCGTTTTCATATGCTTGAGTTCAAACGAGGAACCTATCGAAAAGGCGATGAAACCGAGGGCTATGGTAGTTATAAGGTTGCCGCTTTTGAAAGGCGAAGTGCCGAAAACCGTCTTGCTCCCGTCCAGCCCGAAAACGTTGAAAAACGATTCGTTTCCGCCGGCGGAACCTATAAAGTTGAGAAGGTGAGGGCCGACGAGGATACCCGCTATAAGGTAGCCGGTAACGTTCGGCATCTTCAGCAGTTTCATCAGCCTGTTCAGAACGAGGCCGAACACCATCGCCACGGCGAGGCCGAGCACCGCTTCGAGTTGATCGGGCAATTCGCCCGCGAGTAAAAGATTCATTATATATACGCTCCGTAAAAATTATATTCCGAATTGCGAACATTTGATATTTTATAACTTTGCGCCGGAATTTGCAAGCGTTTTTACCCGATGAAAAATAATTGCCGTAAAAAAATCCCGCGGGAGCGGAAGATAAACAATTAAATGACAAATTCCCGAAAATTCGTTGACAATGCGGCGATGAATGTGTATAATAAAAAAGAATATGTGTGTTTTTGTCGAAAAATGATGAAAACAATACGGGAAAGGAGTCAAAAATGAAAAAACTTGTCAAACTCGTTACACTCGTAACGGCTCTCGCTCTTGCAGCGTCCGTTGCCGCCTGCGGCGACATTGCGAATAAGACCGAAGAGAGAAGAAACGGTTTTGTGGCCGACGGTGCCGCCGTGGTAGCCGCGCTCGATCAAAACGATTATACTGCCGACGCGTGGGTTGAAATACAGGCTCTCCTCGCCGACTACGAAGCCAAGATCGACACGCTTGCCGCAAAGAGCAAGATGACCGCCGCTTTGAGAGAGTTCAAAGCCGCCATCGCAAACGTCAAAACTTATCAGGACGTTCTCGACGCGTATTACGAAACCGTTGACGCGAGAATAGCCAAAGTGTTGGAAGAAGATATTCTTCCCGCGCTCACTTCCGAAATGGGCATCAAGAGCATCGTGTACGACGCGAGTGCCAACCACGCCACCTTCTTCATCAACAACCAGTCCAAAAAGATCCGCAACTTTGCCGACACCGGTATCTGCGGCATCTTCCAGGAAATGTTTACCGACGTTTATTCCGCGCACATCATCGTTTACGAAGCGAACAATAAGACCGTTAAGGGAGAGGACGACCTCACGCACGACCTTCTTATCGACAAAGCCGGTCTGAAGCACCACGTAGGTCAGCATTTCATAAGGCTGTACGTTGAAAATTATTCGCAGGCTCCGCTTTCTTACCTCGTTGAGGGCGGAAAGGCTACCGCGCAGATAACCTTCAGGGTTACCCTGCCCGACGGAACCGTAAAGGAAGACACCAAGACCTATTCCTGCGAATTCGTTGACGCAAACAACTAAACCATCATATTTTTCAAAAAGGAAAGCCGCTTTACCAAAGCGGCTTTTTGTCGTATAGGCAAATCACATTTTCGGGCGAAATAACTTCGCATCGCCGCCGCTCCGCATTTTTCGCCCGCGGGCGCTGATTAAATAACGAATCAAATATCTCTTTTTTTGAAATATTAAAATTCAATAGTTAACAGTTTTCAAAAGTCCTGTAAAACTTTTATAGAACTTTTGTTCTATTCAGAACTTAAATGTGAAAGTTTT
>JAFTDZ010000203.1 GCA_017453885.1 Clostridia bacterium | reverse complement strand
TCCTCCGTTTCTGTGGCGCCGTATTTCATAACGAAATCGCCCCAGAGAGAAGTGCCGCCGTTTGTAGCCCAGAAATAGCAGGGATTTTCAGCGGAAATATCGGTAGGCGCAGGGCAGAAACTTTCCAGACGGATGGTATCCACGAAAGCCTCGGTGCTGTCAACGGGCCTCTTTGCGATATACAGGTCGCCTGTTTCGACCTTGAACGTGAGGCGTATTCTGTAATCGTTATCGAACGCGTAATAATACCTATCGCAAACTTCAAGTTCTCCTTCGCCGGTAAGGTCGTGGATTCTGAGGCCGTTTGCCGGCGCGCCGATATTCGTGGGGTTGAGTATTCCGCAGCCTTCTTCGAGTCCTGCGTTGAAATAAGGCCATTGAAGATTGAAACCTTGGCTCCAGGGCCCGAACTGGTAGTAGCCGGAAGCGGCGTCACCGTCGTCCATATAGTCGAACTCCACCACAAGGTCTCTCATTTTGGTTATGGGCGTAGACCAACCGAGCATCTGCCCCGATCCGTTCATCATAAGATATTGACCGGATACGTTGTTGCTGACGTATTTCGAAGCGGGCAAAGTAACGTCCATTCCGTTGAACACAGCGTCTTCGGTAGCGGTTTTTTCAACATAACCCGTTATCGAAGCGTTGTAGGCGTGAGCGGTATCTACTGTGTGATATGCGCCGATCGAAAGCGCAAACACGGCGATCACCGCCAAAACCGATAGTAAGGTTTTTTTAAGCATATATTTTCCTCCTAAAAATTATTTAGCCGTTTTACGAGAGTATTTTGCCTTGACCGCCATCATGGCGCATACAGCCGCAACGACTGAAATCCAACTTAACGAGTCGAGCGAAGCGACTCCTTTACAACCTGCGGAATTTGCCTTTTTCTCTATTTCGTCAAGTTCCGCGTAATCCTTTTCCCCGCCCGAACCGTTGCCGCCGGAAATTTCCTCTCCGGTATATAACGGTTTATCGGGATCTTTGGATATATTTACGTTACGTTCCAGACTTCTCACTACCACATTGTCTATGGCGAAATCCCCCGCCATATATAAATCGGAAGCGGAAGTACAAGTCACACCGAGATACCCGTTGTGGCCGTAACCGTAACCGCCGTTATCCCAGGTTATAACGGGTACGTCAAGCATGGTGATGCTCTCCTCTCCTTTCACGTAATAAGAGAAACTGACCATGCCCGAATCTACTGTAAGCCTTACGGTAATTACTTTATCCTTCAATTCCGGATCTATCAGATTGTGCCGCATATATCCCACCGCGACCGCGGCTCCGCTCGGCGCGAGCAATATTATCGGCGAAGGACTTTCCGCCGAGGTACACGGCTCAAAATATTTCGGACTCGGATGAGAAGGATCGGGATCGTTTCCACCCGCTTTGTATGTGGGGGTGATATAGAGCAGATACCCGGAAGTATAAGGGCTGCCGCCGGAAGGAAGCCCGAAAGTGAAACCTATCCAACTGCGCATGAACGACCTGTATATTTCTCCGTTTTCGCTATACGCGTTTTCACGCGATATATCGGTTATATCGAGTTGCATCATAAAGTCGCCGTAAGCGGAAAGAGGCGAAAAATACGAGTTGTGCCCGGCATTCCTGAATTTGAGAACCCCGTCTTCCATAAATACGCCGGCATTCAGGTCGCCGCCGGCATACCCTACTCCGCCGCCGAAAGAATACTGCGTTTTATCGTACCAGGGGTTGCCGTTGGCGTCTTTGCCGCCGAACCCGGTCTGCAGGTCAAACGTGTATTCGGGAACGGAATCGTACCTGTTTGTTATTTTAACCGACGCTATACCCGCAACAACTTTATCGCCTTCATCCCTGTTGCCGCCGGACGCAATAAACGCAAATCTCTTATCGAGAACGATCTTGTGAGCGTCTATCTTCAATGTGTACGTTTTGCCGTTGATAACAACGTCTGTTTTACCGCTCACGTAAGGTATAAGCGAAACGTCAACCGTTTTTCCCATAAGGTCGGAAGCGTTTATGCCGACGGTGTTCGAAGCGATCTTCTCGTTGCCTTGCGTTTGTTCCGCGCACAGGTTTATTTTATCTGCCGAGGCGCGGCTGAAATAAATGTAATTCGCGCCGTCGGTATCGGTATTGTCACGACTGGTAGACAAACCGAATACCACCCCGAATTTTCTGTTCCCCTCTATTTCGCTCAAAGTCAATTTGAACGTCATTTTGATATACTCGTCGTAAACCGCGTCGTAAGCGATGGTTTTTGAGCCTGCGCTCACAAGGTAATTGTCGTCCGACGGGTTATTGAAAATAACCGACCTCGGCGCGCCCACAACCGAAACGAGCGCGTTTCCGTTTACGGTTTTCCATTTTTCGTTGAGTTTGCCGGAATCCCCCGCGTCCTCAAATTCGGTGTTTTCTTCCGCATTCTGGTTTGTTTTAGTTGAAATTTTTATATTTTTCAAACAAATGGGACTTGTAACGTACCAGAAGAAAAATCCCGTATATCCGCTCAATCCGTTGGCAGCCATACCGCTCGGAACGAACAGCCTTTCCTCTTCCTCTCCGTAACCGCCGTTTTCAAGAATTTTGTAACGGTAGGTATATAGCGATCCGCCGTTGGAATAAACGAGTTTATATCTGTAACCGTTCACGCCGTAGCCGCCTACGTTATCGTGGCAGAATCCGCCGTAATTATGCGATCCTACCCATATATCGAAAGGAGCGTAACCTTCGTAAGAGCCGGGTAATCCGTAAGATTGCACGTTCATGAAATTTCCGCCGCCGCCGCACATTATCATTTGAGAGCGCCTTGCGTCGTTCACCGTAACGTTGCCGTTACTGTCCGCCGGCATTCCCGTGATGACCGAAAACATACTCGGAAACGGCTCGTCGTTTACGATGTCAAACTCCACTATAAGTTGGCCCGTTACGTCGGCTACGTTGAGATATTTGTCTATATATACTGCCGTTCCCGCATCATAAGTAGGACCGTATATACCTACGGAGTTTTCGGAATCCGTAATAAATATATCGGAAACGGGGTTACCGTCGCCGTCGGTATCGGAAACGAGCCGCCAGTTATCGGTAGAGAAACCGTCGTCCGTAAACTCTTCCGACATAAGTTCGCTCTTGAAACTCGAAGCGAGCGCCTTATCCGACCTTTCGCCCCATGAAAAGGCAACAAAACATGTGATTGCGCAGATAGCGATCATTATTTTTTTAGCCATATTGAATTCCCCCTCCTTTTACAGCGGAATGATGAACCGGCCTTCGCCCGGTCTTAATGCCGCGGTATATTTATGTTTATTCAACTTTACAACTTCGGGCACGCCGTGTTTGTAAACGAGTATTTTATCGGACTTGGCAAACTCCATTTCCACTATGTTTGATTTTTTCCACGAGGGATCGGTGAAATTCACGAGTACGAAGCCGTCGTACCGACCGTCGTTAAAAGTGCCGATAACCGCGTTTTCGGTTGCCGAAACTGATTTTATGGCGCTGTGCGAAGCGAGCGGGGACGACAATCTTGAAAACGCGTTGCACATAATTTCATCCTTACCGAGAACGGTCATTGTACCCGTCCATTTGAACGACAACAAAACGTGGTCGAAAGCGAGGATCTCCTCGTTTACCGCCTTTACCCCGTAATATGCGGGGGTTTTGGTGCCGTCGCGCTCAATCATCGCGTACACCGAATCCGGAAATTCGGCGCCGCCGGGCGTCCAATAACAGAAATGCAACAGCCCCGTATAACCGTAAGCGAGGTAGGTGTAGTATTGGAAGCGCACGTCTTCCTCGGTAACGTTTCTGTGTCCGCCGCCGAAGCCCATTGTCTGCAGAAATGCCCAGTAAGGTTTATTGCTCCTCTGCCCTTCCAGCGCGACCGCTTCGAGATTGAAAAGCATACCCGAATCAATGTTAGTGGAACCCGTGGACGATACCAACAGGGAATATCCGTCGTAAACAAGTACTTTTGGATCTATGATCTCGTTGAATTTTTTTACGTACAGAGAATACGGATTACTGTTTGCCTCCGCCGCTTCTTCCTTGCTTACGCCCAATTGATCGTTGGTTGCGTAGCACGGCAGCATATTGACGAAATACAGGCTTTCCGGGTAGGAAGCGTAATAATTTTCCTGCTTTTTTGCCAACCCTTCGAAAAGCGAAGTGCTCGGCTCGTCCATTCCTATTATTCCCATAAACGCGGGGTGATGGTAATAAGCGGAAATTCCGGAATAATCGGAAAGGAAAGTTCCGTTCATCATAAACTTGATTCCCGCCTGTTCGGAAAATTTAAGTTTGTTTTCTATTGCGCCGGAATTGATGTCTATAATGAAATTCAACCCGCTGTCGGCAATATCCTGATAATCCTGCGCGGTCGTATTCTGTACCGGCGGAGCATTCCACGCGCCAATATAAAGTTGACGGGTATCCTTATACTGCTCGTAAGACGGGGTTTCCGTTTTACAGCCGCAGAAAACGGACAGAGCCGTTATCAACGCCGCGGTAAAAAGAGATATTCTGCCGATTATAGTTTTACTCATATTTTACTCCCCCTTCTCCAAAATTATCAGAACGCCTTCCCCCGTTTGAGTTATAAATTCGAATGTATCGGAAGGTTCGGGCGTTTCCTCGGCCGCGTTGCGTACAACGGTAATTCGCACGCGCGAATTAAACTTAAAAGTCGTAACGCACCCTCTGTTCAAATCGTTGTTCACAAGGTAATACATTTCTTTTCCGCCGCTGTCAAAGCACCCGACGAGGACGTTTCCGCCCGCTACGGATTTAAGAGCGTTGCAAGGAGAAATAATATCCGCTTCCGGAACGGTCACTTTTTCGCCGAATTCGTTCAACGGCGGATCGCCTATCCGGATTATGCCGATACTCTTCGCTCCGAAAAGATACTTGCCTACCGATTGCAGGGCGGAATTTATTTCTTTTACCGCCTCGTAAGAAGCGGTCCTGCTGCCGTCGCGAGCGATAATCCCTCCCGAAAACGTTTCGGACGTATTTGCCGGCAACCCGTAAGTAAAATACTGTATGCCCTTTGCCCCGTAACACAGCGCCGTGTTTACCTGCCACGCTATTTCGTTTTTATTCGGAATATGCGCGTATTTTATAAACGCCGTCACTTCCGTGAATACCATAAACGGCACGTCCTTTTTAAGGGAATACTTCCTGACCGCGGATAAATTGCGGAAATACTTGTCGTTATTCAATATACCCTTGGAAAAATGAACGAACGGATAATTGTCGTACGAGAGAAAATCGAGCCCTACCGTTTCGGAAAAACGCGATATATATTCATCGTAATCGGAAACGGCAAGTTGTTCGTCCGTGGCGTAATTCGGCAAAAGATTCACGTAAAAAAGTTTATCCGGAAAAACTTTTGCGAACCTGCGGTAATTTTCCGCTATAGACGGAAAATGCGTGACGTTCGGTTCGTCAAACGCCATTATCCCTTTGAAAGAGGCGAATTTTCCGTAAATACTTTTTATCTCTTCAAGTCTTGCTTCCGTAAGTTCCCGCATATAGGTCTGCGCGTCGATCAGCAGACAACCGAGCCCCTCTTCTTCACAGACTTCGAGAATCTCTTTCACCGCGTCATCATTCGCGCCGATAGGGTCGTTCATACAGAAAACCGTATTGAAGCCGCATTCTTTATATTCGAGATAACGGCGTTTCAATTCCTCGCGTGGAACGCGTTCGGCCGTATCGGCGTTACGGTTTTCAAAACTGTAAGAGGAAGGATTTACCCATCCTATAACGGGCATCTCTCCGCCCGCTATTCCGAATATTACCGATTTCATGATTTATTTAAGTTGCGCGTTGTTCAGATAGAGGTCCCAATTGCCGTTGAATATCGAAACCATCTGCGCCCATGCCTGATCGGAAGATTGCCTTGCGTTTTTATTCTGGTTGCAGAAAGACGAAATGAAATCTATGCCGGCGTAGAACGAACAACCGCCCGCCGTAAATATTTTACTCGTCTGAGAACTGCTATCGAAGAACGTTTTACACTTTTCGGTAAAGTACTGTTGCTGTTTTTCCCATGCCAGCCAGCCGTTCATATCGATCGGCGATCCGTCGCTGTAGCGGATAGGCAAAGTCATGTGGGTAACGTCGTGATACATTTTAAGGTTTTCGTCCGAGTAAAAATACTGAACGAACAGTTTAGCGGCTTCCTTTGCGCTCGCATACTTGGGAATTACCATTCCGTGCTGATCGAAGTTGCTGTGCATGATATAGCGGGCTTCGAAAATTCTCGCTCTGTCCGCTTCGTTTACCGAATATCCCGCGCCGGTAAGCGGAACTTCTTCAGGTGAATACGCGGCGTCGACAGCCGTGATGAGAGCGCTTAATTCAGCGTCGTTTTCAATGGTCGTACACTTATTTTTTATTGAACTGATAACGGGCGTGGGCATCATGGAAAAGTCGTAGTTTTCGTTCACGTGCTGCTTCATCTCGTTTATCAGCCAAGAGCCGTTTACCATCATCGCCGCTTTGTCGTTCAAAAACAGCGTTTGCGCGTCCGTGAAAATCAGCGCGTTGGAACCGTTGTACACGTAACCGGGCGTTACGAGTTTTTCAAGCGCGTCCATCGCCGCCTTTCTTCCGTCTTCCGCGATCAGCACGCTTTTGCTGGGGCTAATGCCTGAAGAATCTTTAAG
>JAFTDZ010000202.1 GCA_017453885.1 Clostridia bacterium | reverse complement strand
CTTTCAATGTCGTGTCGTTTCCCTCGTTCGCCCCGAGATAAACCGTAATATTCATACGTTCTCCGTTTCAATTCTATGAATTTCTTTAATTATAACAATTTTTCAAAAAAATCACAAGTTAAATATATGTAATTTTAATAATAATCTTAACTGCTCTAAAAATCTTACCAAACCTACGAAAATAACGTCCAAAACACAACTTCAATTGCTTGAAAAACAACTCGGTAACGCCGACGTTATCCGCATACAAACGTTTGAGTATGAAAACGATTATTCGGGGCATACCACGATTACGCGCATTTTACAGAAAGAGCCTATAGATATTTCAAAAATCACCTGTCTTAAGGAAAACTTCGATCCTCAAACTGAACAGTAACGATCAGGCATCAAACAACACACCGCATAGGCATAAGTCAAGTACCATCGGCTAAACCGGTGGTTTGATTAGCGATTCAAGCGCATGGTACGGGCGGCGCTACTCGCGCTTGAATTGACTGACGCTCCGGAGTTTTTTATTGTCCATAACTTAAGTTTTTTACCCACTCGCTAAGCGAGTGGCCGTTTTAGACAATACGTTAAAAGTCCCGTTTATGTGCGATAAACGGGACTTTTTTGTTCGTCCGATCTATTTGTTGCGGGATAAAATCATAGGCAGTGCTTTTTCGAACTTCACGCCGTACCAATGCGCGTCGTCGTCCATAGTCTTTTTGATGGATTCTATCACCACCCGCGCGGCGAATTGAGCGGCGTCGGCAATGGTGTCGCCCTGCAAAAAGGCGCCGGTGAATACCGAGGCGAATATATCGCCCGTGCCGTGAGATCTTCTGTTTACGAAGTTTTCAAAACGGTATTCGGTTTTACCGCCCTCGTTGACGGCTACGCCGAGTTTATCCGGCGAAAACGTAACGCCCGTAAGCACTATCTTCTTCGCGCCTATCGCCCGCAAACCGCCGATAATTTTTTCGACGTATTCTTCCGTCTGGCAGCCTTCCGCATACTCTGTGCCCGCAAGGAAACACGCTTCGGTGATATTCGGCAGGATTATATCCGCCGCGGCAACGAGTTTCGCCATTTCCTTGACGAAAGCGTTATCGAACCCGGCGTAAAGTTTGCCGTTATCCGCCATTGCGGGATCGACTATTATAACGCCGCCCGAAATTTTTCTGTCCCGAAAAATTTCGAGAACGTAATCTATCTGTTTAGCGGAGCCCATATAGCCCGTATAGATAGCGTCGAAATTTATATTCTGCCTGCCCCACTCGGCGTTTATCTTCGGTATTTCCTCGGTAAGATCCGCAAAAGTCCACCCGGTAAAACCGCCCGTGTGGTTGGAAAGCACCGCCGTGGGCAGAACGCCCGTTTCTATGCCGAACGCCGAAAGTATAGGCAGGGCGACGGTAAGCGAGCATTGCCCCACGCAGGAAATATCCTGTACCGTAAGTATTCTTTTATCCATTTTTGTTTCTCCCGAAAAGCCCGTTTTTGCGCGATAAAGGCGGCTTTTTACTCCGCTTCTTTAGCGAGCATATCCTTTACTTTCATCAGCCTCGTCTGCGCGCCGCGTTCGTTCTCGTCAAGTTTTATGGAAATGTACTTTATGGTTTCCTCGAGTTGGGGTATCATAACGTATTCGAGCGCGTTGACGCGGCGTTTGTTCCTCTCTATCTCGTCCGCGAGAAGGCGCACCGTCTTTTCCGTTTCGGCAAGTTCCACGAGTTTGGGCATGAGTTTTACGAGCATATCCACGGAAGCGTCCGCCTCGCTTGTGAGCGCGGCGAAAGAGTATGGGAATTTTATCTCTCGTTTTTGCTGTTTAACTGAGATTTCTGGCACTTCCACGCCCATAATATTGCCGACGGCGCAATCTATTTCCATAGGGGAAGCGGGCATACTGAAAGCCTGTTCAACCACTTCCTCGCCGGTCAAAGCGCGCGCCGCGGAAAACTGTTTGAGCATATCGGACATAGACGCCTCCACCTCTTCGCGAAGCGCCTTATCCTTGCGGATTATTACGGAAAAGCGGCGGATCATTTCATCCGACTTATCCTTGAGAAGTTTGTGTCCCCTGACCGCGGTCTTGAGCCTCGCTTTGAGTTTTTTCAGTTCCATACGGGTGGGGTTAACGTTCAGCCTTGCCACTTTCTTCTCCTCAATCTTTCAGATACTTTTCTATATACTGCGTCTTGATTCGTTTAAGTTCGGATTTGGGCAGTATCCTTAAAAGTTCCCAGCCTATATCGAGCGTTTCCTCTATCGTTCTGTTTGCGGTAAACCCTTGCGAAACATAACGCTTTTCAAATTCCTCGGCAAACTTGGCGTAAAGTTTATCGGTAGCGGAAAGGGCGGTGTCGCCGAGGATAGCCGCAAGTTCCTTGCATTCCTTGCCGCGCGCGTAGGCGGAAAAGAGTTGGTTCATCGTGTCGGCGTGGTCTTCGCGCGTCTTTCCGTCCCCTATGCCCTTGTCCTTAAGACGGGAAAGGGAAGGCAGAACGTCTATCGGCGGGGTAACGCCCTTTTTGTAAAGTTCCCTCGAGAGGATTATCTGCCCCTCGGTGATGTAACCGGTAAGGTCGGGTATCGGGTGGGTTTTATCGTCTTCCGGCATGGTGAGGATAGGTATCTGCGTTATGGAACCTTCCTTGCCGTTTATCCTGCCGGCGCGTTCGTAAAGCGAGGCGAGGTCGGTATAGAGATACCCGGGGTAACCGCGGCGGCCGGGCACTTCCTTGCGCGCGGCGGAAACTTCCCTTAACGCCTCGGCGTAGTTGGTTATATCCGTGATAATTACGAGAACGTGCATCCCGCACTCGAAGGCGAGGTATTCCGCGCAGGTCAGCGCCATACGCGGCGTGGCTATACGCTCTACCGCCGGATCGTTGGCGAGGTTGGTGAAAAGCACCGTCCTCTCTATGGAACCGGTCTTTCTGAAATCGTTTATAAAATATTCGGCTTCCTCGTAAGTTATGCCGACCGCGGCGAAAACAACGGCGAACTTGCTCTCGCTGTTTCTGACCTTAGCCTGCCTTGCTATCTGCGCGGCGAGTTCGGCGTGCGGAAGCCCGCTCATACTGAACACGGGGAGTTTCTGCCCCCTTACGAGGGTGTTCAGCCCGTCTATTGCGGAAATGCCCGTCTGGATAAATTCGTTGGGGTAATTCCTCGCGGCGGGGTTTATAGGCTCGCCGTTGATGTCCATTTTCTTTTTGGGGATTATCGGCGCGCCGCCGTCACGCGGGTTGCCCATTCCGTCGAAAACTCTGCCGAGCATATCTTCGGAAACGGAAAGTTCTATGCTGTGCCCCAAAAACCTCGCCTTTGCGGTGGAAATTTGCAGCCCTTGAGAATTTTCAAACAGTTGCACCACCGCCTTATCGCGGTTGACTTCGAGCACCTTGCCGCGGCGAAGCCCTTCGGTCGTTTCTATCTCTACCAGTTCGTTGTATTTTACCCCGTCCACCCCTTCTACGAGCATGAGCGGACCGACGAGTTCTTTTATCGTTTTATATTCTCTATACATTTTCGGCGCCTCCTTCTTTCAGCGCCTTGAGTTCGGCGGAAAGGGTTTTCAAAATACCGTCGAACCTATCGAGTTCGTTTTCCGGTATATATTTCGCGCGGCCTATCTGCTCTTTTGAAGAACAACTTAAAATGTCGTCAAGGTCGGCGTAAGCCGCTACCGCCTCGTTTCCGAGCCGGTAAAATTCGTATATAAGTTTAAGCATAAGATGCTGTTTTTTCAAAGAGGCGTAAGTATCGATCTCGTGGAAGGCGTTCTGGTGCAGGAAGTCCTCCCTCACTATCTTCGCCGTTTCCATGGTAAGCCTGTCTTTGGAAGAGAGCGCGTCGATACCGACGAGGCGGACTATTTCGTCAAGTTCGGCTTCTTCCTGCAAAATGCGCATTATGAAGGCGCGCAGGGTGAAATAGTCGGGCGCGACGTTCTCGTCAAACCATTCCTTCAGCCTGTCTGCATAGAGGGAATAACTGACCATCCAGTCGATCGCGGGGAAGTGGCGCTTGTACGCGAGGGACGCCGAAAGCCCCCAGAAAACCTTTACGATGCGAAGCGTTGCCTGCGAAACGGGTTCGGAAAGGTCGCCGCCCGGAGGAGAAACCGCGCCTATCGCGGTGATAGAGCCCGTTTTATCTTCCTTGCCGAGAACTTTTACTATTCCGGCGCGCTCGTAAAATTCCGCCAGTCGGCTGGAGAGGTACGCGGGGTAACCCTCGTCGCCCGGCATTTCTTCGAGGCGACCGGACATCTCGCGCAGGGCTTCCGCCCAACGGGAAGTGGAATCCGCCATTATTGCCACGTTATAGCCCATATCGCGGAAATATTCGGCTATCGTTATGCCGGTGTAGATGGAAGCCTCTCTCGCGGCGACCGGCATATCGGAAGTGTTGGCTATAAGCACGGTGCGCTTCATAAGCGGCTCGCCCGTTTTAGGATCTTTGAGTTCGGGGAACTCGTTGAGCACGTCGGTCATCTCGTTGCCGCGTTCGCCGCAGCCGATATATACGATTATTTCCGCGTCCGCCCACTTGGCGAGTTGGTGTTGAACTACCGTCTTTCCGCTGCCGAACGGGCCGGGTACGGCCGCCACGCCGCCCTTCGCCACGGGGAAAAGCGTATCTATTACCCTCTGCCCGGTTACCATAGGCATCGAGGGGGAGAGTTTTTCTTTATAAGGTCTGCCGCGGCGCACGGGCCACTTGCGGAGCATTGAAACTTTCTTCTCCCCGCCTTCGCCCGATATCACCGCGATCGTTTCTTCTATATTATAACTGCCGCCGACGAGCGAAACTATCCTTCCCGAAACCCCGTAAGGCACGGTTATATAATGTTTTACCGCGGCGGTCTCCTGCACGTAACCGAGCACGTCGCCCGCGGAAACTTCTTCGCCTATCTTTGCGGTGGCAACGAACTGCCATTTCTTTTCATGATCGAGATTAGTGACCGATATCCCGCGGGAAATGCGATCTCCGTACTTTTGAACGAGCGCGGTGAGCGGGCGTTGTATCCCATCGAATATGCCCTCTATAAGCCCGGGAGCGAGTTCCACGGAAAGGGGTTCGCCCGTGCTTTCCACCGCTTCGCCGGGGCCGAGCCCCGAAGTTTCCTCGTAAACCTGAATGGACGCCTTGTCGCCGCGAAGTTCTATGACCTCTCCGATAAGTTTTTTATCGGAGACGCGAACGACGTCGTTCATCTTGCAATCCGCCATGTTTTCGGCAACGATCAGCGGGCCGGAAACCTTTATTACTTTACCTTGCATTTTCTTGTCTTCCTCCTTCGGAAGTGAGTGTATGTCGTTTTATTTGCCTAAAATTCGTTTTATGTCTTCTTCGTGCGCGTGCGGAAGGATATTCCTCAAATGGTCGAATATCCTCGCATAGGATTCTTCCGGCTCCTCGGAGTATGCCGCGGCGGTAAAATCATCGCCGTAAAATTTTTCGGGCGTGGTGTATTCGGCAACGCCCCAACCGTACTTCTTTCCGTGTTTGTCGGTAGAATATACGAAATCGTTTATCACTATGTAACATTGCGCCTGAAGCGAAGTTACGAGGGTATCGAAGCCCTTCTTCCCTTCCCTGCCGTAGCCGCCCGTTTTTTTCAGCGCGGACGACAACGACGGCGCGTTTTTATCTATCAGTTTATACAGCGCTTCCTCGCGGTAATTTGTCAAGCCTTCGTCGGAGCGGGCGTCGTAATCGTACCCGTCGCGGCGGTAGTTCGCGAGGGCGGGAAACCACCTTTTACTCACAAAAACCGCCTTTTTCTCGAAAAACTTTCCATAGGCGCAACGGCTTTCCCTTATTACGGGGCCCTTCCATTCCCATATACCTTCGCCCTCGTCCGGAAACCAAGCGGCGGGCGAGATCCTCTCCTCGACGGAAAACCCCTCTATGCGGCCGGCGAAGAACGGAACGAAGCCGTATTCTTCTATCGCGTCGGTAAGGTCTTTTTCGGTGCGGACGTAAAAATCGAACTTCATACCTATTTGTTGTTGAACAAAATATCCACTCCGAGCGCCTTTTCCGAAGCCCTTTTGAGTTCTTCCATTCCGTAACCGCCGCCCTCGCCCGAAGGTATGGCGAGTATGGCGGGGTAGGGCGATTCGTTGAAGCGTTTGAGAAAATCCGCCAACTTTTCGGCGAGTTCTTCGGAAAGGAATATCACGGCGTAATCTTTGGCAACGGCGCGCAGGATATCCCTCGCCGCCTTTTCGTTTTCCGCGGGGTACGCGTCAACGCCCGCCGCCTTGAAAACGAGAATACCTTCGCCGCCGCCTATAACTGCCATTTTTGACATAAACACCTCAATAAAGTCTTATCTTGTTTTTTATCGCGGAAGGCGAAAGCCCCGCCGCGAGCGATACCGTTATCAACCTTGCGTTTCTTATTTCCGCGCGGCGGCGGTAAACGTATGTGAGAAAAGGTTCCGCGCCCGCCATATCGTAACGCGTTTTATAGAGGAGAAGAAGAGGAAAATCGTCCCGCGATCTCTCGAAGGAAGAAAGCGGTTCTTCCCTCTCCGCGGCTGCCGCCGCTTCCTTTATTTCGGGGGGGTAATCCCCGTCCTTTATATCCTGATACGACGCATCGCACAGAGCGATGATCTGCGATAAAGGCAGTTTTCCGCCCGTTACGAACATTTTTTCCGCAAGGGACGCCTCGCGCGAGCGAAGCGCCGACGAAACGTTTGCCGCGTCTGCCGAGGCGGATAATATCTCCTTCAACTTCTTCCCTTCGGCGCGGCGTTTCATATACGCGTAAAGTTCCCTTTTGAATATACAGTCTATCTCCAGCCCGTTGGCCTTGCCGCCCGAAAACAGCGCGGCGGAAGTTTCCGCGGCGGACTTCAGTTCCGCGGGCAATCCCTCTCCCTCGCCGAAGATGTTTTCCTTCAGAAAACCTATGGTAAAGTACCCTTCCGCCGAGAGGAGTTTTTCCTCGTTAGCACCGGCGTAGCGGCACTTGACGAGCGCTTCCGCATTGTGAAAGTCGTATTCGGCAAGCAGGAACGCCGCGGTTTTATCGGTAGGCGCGTATTCCCTGACGAACGAGTTGAGGTCTGCCTCTTCCGCGCGGATAAGCCTCTCCGCCTGATGCGGGCCTTCCGCCGGCGTTTCACCGCCGAAACCGCTCTCTTTAAGCAACCTGAACGCGTCCTCGGAAGAACCTTCCGCAAGGCGGTCTATCTTGTCGCCGAGCAGAAAACGCTCGCGCGATTTCACCACGCCGATAATAAAAGTCAGGTCGTACCGCATAGCCACCTCAACCGAAAAGCGCGGCGGCAACTTCCGCCTGCTTTTCCTCGCGCGCGGCGGAAACAAGCGCCTCGAAAGTAAGATTTTTATCGCAACCTTGCCCGACGAGTACAACGCCGCCCGCGAATTTCCCGTATTCTTTGGAAACGGTAAGCCCCCTTTCCTTCACCACGGCGAGCGCGGAGATCTTTTCGCGATAGCCGCATGAAGAAGAAAGCACTACCGTTTCGCCGCCTTCGGCGTACTTTACAAGAAGGCTTTCGACGAGCGATAGATAGTCCTTTTCGGGCAGGGCGCAGAGGTTTTTCAAAACCTTATCGAAAACCGCGTCCAACACCTCGTGGCGGGCGGAAAGAAGGGTTTTGTTGCAATCGAGCCGAGCGTTTATCTCCCTGCGCTTCAAGGCTTCCTCGTGGCGGGCGGAAAGGACGGAAAGTTGTTCTTCCCTGTATCGCGCCGCCGAGGAACGCGCTTCGTCTATGGTATTTTCGGCGCGGCGTTCGGCTTCCGCAACCGTGGCGAGAGCCTTTTCTTCCGCGTCGGAAATAATTTTAGCAACGATGTTTTGTTCTTTCATCATCTTATAAGTATGGAGATAACGAGCGCCAATATAGCGTAGGTTTCAACCATCGCCGGGAAAAGTATAAGTTTGCCCGAAAGAGTTTCCTGCTTGGCTACCGCGTAGATACAGTTAGCGGCGGTCTTTCCCTGAAAATATGCGGAAATGAAACCTACTACCGCCATCGGGAAAACCTTCGCGAAAAGTTCCCAACCGGTGAGCCCTGCGGAAACGCCGAGGATCGCTATAACGAAACCGTAAATACCCTGCGTTGCCGGGAGCACTACGAGAATCATTACTTTGCTGAATTTTTTGGGGTCTTCGGAAAGCACGCCCGCAGCGGCGGTACCCGTCTTGTAAAGGCCGAGCGCGGAACCCGCTCCGCAAAGGATCATGCACAGCGCGAGACCGAAAAATCCGATTGCTTTTTCCATGTTGTATTATTCCTCCGTTTTGCCGCGATTTTTACCGCGGCAGTTTTTTGTTTTATTCAATTAACGCGTGATAAAGGCGGTTAATTTACGAAAGTTATATATTTGCGCTTACTGCCGAACGGCGAGAAAAGTTCGCCTTCGCCACCGTAGAAGCGGGAGAAGAATTCGATGTATTGCAGGCGCGCGTCGTGTATATACGCGCCGAGAAGCCCCATGGCAAGGTTGAACGCGTGGCCTATTATCATAACGACTACGCCGAGAACGGCGAAACCTATATTGCCCGATACCACGAGAAGCATTCCCTGCCCGGACGCTATCTGCGCGATTATCGCGCCGGAGAGCATAAGCCCGTAAAGGCGCGCGTAACTCAATATATCCGAAAGGTAGTTTATTATGCCGTAAACGGCGCCGAAGCCTTTGGTTATTTTGCCGAAGCCCCTTTCCCTTATGCCCGCCGTAGCCGCGCCTATAACGAGCGCCGCTACCGCGATTATTCCGCCCGGCAATACGAGGTAACCCATACCGAGTTCTTCCGTAAGCCCTAAAACGAGCAGTAACGCCCCGCCGAGGAACACCACCCATACGATGCCGAAGAATATTCCTTCCGCCACGTTGCCCTTGCGGAATTCGCCGTAAGCCTTGCATGCGTTGCTCGCCATAAGTTGCACTATGCCCATCGCGAGGGCGAGGAGAAGAATGGCCGGTATGTTTATGCCCGCGAGGGATACCATGGATTCCTGCGCGTCGGGAAGTATCGGTTTGGGAAGGAACGGGACCGTGAACGTGTTTGTAGAAGTAGGCACCGACGAAAAACCGAAGAAGGAGCCGAACAGGAACCCGAATATTATAGTGAAAATACCGCCTACGCCTATGACCATTTCGAGGCGGCGCATACCCGTATCCCTTTTCTGCCGCGAGGCGAGAAGGAACCCGCCGAGGCACATCAGTATTCCGTAGCCTATATCCGCCATGATAAAGCCCATAAATATGCTGAAGAATACGGACATTACCGCGTTGGGATCGAATTCCCTGTAGTTGGGCGGCGTGTACATATTCGTGACGAATTCAAAGTTCTTAACGATCTTGTTGTTCTTCATCAAAGTGGGCGGCATCTCGTCGTCGGAAATCTCCGCGTACTCGTAGTAAATATTTTCGGAAACCCCGTTTATCGCGGAAGAAACCTTGTTTTCGGCCTCTTTGGGAACGTACGCTTCGAGCATGAAAGCCGTCGCCGTGGACGGGAATTTTTCGGCCGCCGCCAACTTTTCCTTGCCGAACGCGTAATAGTCGGCAAGTATCTTCATCCCGCGCAGATTTTCACCGAGAGCGAAGAGGGATTCTTCGCACTCCTCTTTCTGCTTGGTAAAGGCGCGTATCTCTCCGTTGCACTCGTCGGTAAGGGCGCGCGCGGTAAAATCGCCCGCGAACGGACAACGCTGGAAACCGAGCGCGTTTATTTCCGAAAGCGCGGCGTCGGATACCGAGCGGTGCGCTACGATAAGTACCGCCGTCTGGTCGCCGGCGGGTTCCCATTCCTCGAAATCCACAAGGTCGGCGTTTTCGGCGTAAGCCTTGAAGTCGG
This sequence comes from Clostridia bacterium, assembly GCA_017453885.1. Lineage (GTDB taxonomy): Bacteria > Bacillota > Clostridia > Christensenellales > Borkfalkiaceae > RGIG3732. The sequence goes on along the minus strand of JAFTDZ010000202.1, from coordinate 9,513 downwards.
CGAGTTTATCGGTCGGGATGCTGCCGAAATACACGGCGGAAGTTTTCGTGTCGGAAAACTGCGAAAACCTCTCCTCTACCCCCGCATACGGAGCGAGGGCTTTCAGGCGGGCGTTCATACGGGCGATGCCGGCGGACGCGTCCGCCCCGCGGGAAGCGAGCCTTTCCACTTCTTCGCAGACGGAAAACACCTTCTCCTCGGTACCTTCCGCGGAGATGAAATCGGTAAAACCGACTTCGTAATTCTCCCTGAGATAATCGCACTTGACCTTATGGTCGCGAAGGTAACCCTCCACCGCGCGCGAGAGACGGGCGATGGCGTTGTTGACCTTCTCTTCCTTTTCGGTAAGAAGGGAAAGGGCGTTTTCCTCGCCGTGATACGCGGTGTTTTCGGGAGCCGCGCACTCCTTTATTTCCGCAAGGCCGCTTTCGGCCAGCGCGTTGAGAACGGCGTTACGCTCGGCGGTGAGACCTATAAGGCGTAACTTCGACATTTCAGTAATTGCCACTTAAAATATACCCCGTAATTTCTTCGGAAATTTTTTCGGCTTTTTTAAGGCCTTCCGCGCGCGCTTTTTCCGCGGCGGAATTACCCTTCGCAACTTCTGCGGAGTAGAGTTCTTCGCAGAGGGCGTCGTTCTTCTCGGTGAGGCGCGCCGCCTCCACGCGGAAGGAAGTTTCCGCGTCGCTTTTTATAACCGCCGCCTCGCGCTCCGCCGTGGCGGAAATTTCCGCCGCCTTTTCTATAGCCTCGCGCGTTATTTCGTCGGCGCGGCGTTCCGCGTCGAGTATGGAATTTACAAGTTCGTTTATCATATCCACTCCATCGGCAAGCGCCGAACGGTCGTTTATTTAACGGCTATTATACCACGCCGAAGTTAAAAAATTATTAACTGACGTGAAAAACGCCGAAAATTTAACTTTCGTTATTTATCTCAAATATCAAAAATCACGGTGCCAGATACAGAAATAATTTCTATTTTCCTCTCCATCATCCAATCATAACTGCAATTCAACGCTTTCAATATTTTTGCATCGTCATCGTAAAAACTGACATTTCCGGCAGCATTGAGTTGTAAAGAAAAATTGCCGGAATAAGTTTTTCCCTGCGTTTCAGTTTGATAATCCGTATATGATGAATCAAAATATTCAACATAAAAGGTAATAACAACGTTTTTATAATACGCATAAGAAAGCACGCCTTTAATTTCGTAGAAATCTACACTCAAGAAAGCGCCTGCGATATACCTATTCGTAGTCGTTTTGTTATAATCTAAAAACTCTTTGAAATTATATTCATCAAGTTCTATTTCATAATGTTTCATTTGGTTGTCTTTACTTTTTTCCTTACCACACGCAGAAAAAAGTAAAACAATACCCATTAAAACACATATTAAACGACAAAACTTTTTTATATATATCTTTATCATTATTTGTTTTTAGTTAAATACAATATCTTATTGTGAAATTCAAAAATTTCACGCATAAAATTATAACACAAATCCGAATAAATTACAAACGATTTTCAGCCGATAATAAGATAATAAAAAAGTTGGCGCAAATACGCCGGAAGTTCGCAAAAATATGAAATAACATATACGCGGAAAGGCGAAAAATGATCCGATAGACGAATAAGAACGAAACTTTATCTTTTACGGCTTCAGCCCTTTATATTTGCGGAAAAAAACTTTTCTATCTCGTCGAACGCGGCGGCGCGGCTCACGTCGTTGAGAAATTCGTGCCGAACGCCCTCGTACAAAACCTTCTTTACGGCAACGCCGTGTTTTTTATAGAGTTCTTCGAGTTTCGTAACCCCTTTGCCCATTTCCCCTACGGGATCGGACGCGCCCGCTATCAGAAGGACGGGAAGATCCGCAGGTATCTTCGCGAGGTTTTCCGCCTTATACGCAGCGAGTATCCCCTTGAAAAACCACTTGTAAAAGGCGTTGCTGCAAACGAAGGCGCAAAAGGGATCGGCAAAATATCTGTCGCGCTCGGCGGGCAGCGAAGATATGAACGATTCCCCTTTGCCGAACTTTTTATCATAAGCGTCGAAAGACGCCTTTTTCAACGTTCCGGAGGGTTTTTTACTGCGGCCGAACACGCACGCCGCAGACGCGAACGCCTTGCCGAACTTAGTGGTGAAAATATTCATATAGTTGCTTCCGCCGAGTACCGCGGCGGAAACGAGCGAGCCGTATTCCTCTATGAACCTCTGCCCTAAAAACGAACCGTAACTGTGCCCGAAAAAAAACAGAGGCAAACAGTATTTTTCCCTGTAAGTTCCGGCGAGCAAACCGAGATCTTTCAGTGTGTCGGAATAAATGTCGCCGTCAGAGTAGCCGAGCGTGTCCTTATCGGTAAGGCCGTGCGCGCGGTGGTCGTCCGCAAACACTATATAGCCGCGGGCGTTCATCTCGCGGGCGAAAATATCATACCTGCCGGAGTGTTCCGCCATGCCGTGCGAAATCTGTATAACGCCTTTCGGCGAGGATACCTCGTTCCATTCTCTTACGGAAATTTTCTTTCCGTCGAAAGAAGTAAATTCGTAGATCATCATATTCTCCTTATAACAAACATTTTTCCACCGCTTTTTTATAGCCGGCGTATAATTTTTCGAATTTTTCAGTATCGGGGGAAGGCGTAAACGTTCTGTCTATCCTTCTGAGAGCGGCTATATCGCCCACGGAATATTCGCCCATAGCCACGGCGGAAAGATACGCCGCGCCGAGCGCCGTGCTCTCCCTCTCCACGGGGCGAACGAGTTTTACGCCTAAAACGTCCGACTGGAATTGCATTAAAAAATCGTTTTGCGAAGCGCCGCCGTCGCAACCTATTTCGGTAAGTTCAACTCCGCTGTCGGCGCACATATTCGCGGCGAGGTCCTTCGCGGAATACGCTATGCTCTCGAGGACGGCGCGCGTCAGGTGATATTTATTCGTCCCGCGGGAAATTCCCGTGAAAGCGGCGCGGGCGTCGCTGTTCCAGTAGGGCGCGCCGAGCCCCGTGAACGCCGGCACGAAATACACGCCGCCCGTATCTTCCGCTTTCAGGGCAAACTCCTCGCTCTCCTTTGACGCGGAGAAAAAGCCCAACTCGTCGCGCAGCCATTGCACCGCGCTGCCCGCGTTGAATACGCTGCCCTCGAGGGCATAAACCACCTTTTCCCCAAAGGAACAGCCTATCGTCGAAACCATTCCGCACTTCGAATAAGCGATCTTATCGCCCGTAGATAGCAGCATGAACATACCCGTGCCGTAGGTTATTTTTCCCTTGCCGATATCGAGCGCCGCCTGCCCCACGAGCGCCGCCTGCTGATCACCCGCCACGCCCGCTATCGGTATTTTGCGGCCGCGGAAAATAAAATCTCCCATTTTGTCCGTACAACTTTTCACTTCGGGCAGAATCGACTTCGGAATGCCGAACAGACGGAGAAGATCGTCGTCCCACGAAAGCGTTTTAATATTGAAAAGCATCGTGCGGGAAGCGTTCGTCACGTCGGTGACGAAACTTTTCCCTTCGGTCAGGCGGAAAATTATATAACTGTCCACCGTTCCCACGCACAGGTTGCCCTCTTTGAGAAGGGATCTCACTTCGGGAACGTTATCCAGAAGCCACCTTATTTTGCTCGCGGAAAAATACGGATCTACCACAAGCCCCGTTCTCTCTCTGATAAGATCCGCCTTATCCCTTATGCTCTCGCAAAAATCGGCGGTTCTGCGGCATTGCCACACTATCGCGTTATAGGCGGGTTTACCGGTGCGGCGATCCCACGCCACCACCGTTTCTCTCTGGTTGGTTATGCCTATGCTCAGAATGTCCTTTTCGGAAGGCGCGGCGTCTATCTGACTTATAACGGCGGCAAGCGTGTTGCCGAATATCTCCGCGGCGTTCTGTTCCACCCAGGCGGGGCGCGGATATATTTGAGTGATGGGCATACTGCTCGCGCCGACGAACTTATTCAGCCTAAGGTCGTAAAGCATGGCGCGCGTTCCGGTCGTTCCGCAGTCCGCGGAAATTATATAGGGCATGATTCTCTCCTTTCCCTCTTTTTTCAATTATAATTATACAATAATTTCCCGTCGATTACAACAATTTTCATCAAATTGAATATACTGTTTATATGATAAATCTTATTTTGACCGGCGGCGGGACGGCGGGGCATTGTTCGCCCTGCCTCGCCCTGTTGCCGCAACTGGAAAAACGTTTCGATAAAATCTACTATATAGGTTCGGAAAACGGCATAGAAAAGGATATGGTGAAACTCGCGGGGCTCAAATATTTTTCCGTGCCTACGGTGAAACTCAAAAGAAGTATTTCCGCGGCAAACCTCAAGGTGCCGTTCACGCTGGCGCGCGGCGTGAGCGAGGCAAAACGCCTGCTGAAAACGCTCGACGCGGGCGTGGTATTTTCAAAGGGCGGTTACGTTGCCCTGCCCGTGGCAATAGCCGCGGGGAAACTTAAAATACCGCTCGTCCTGCACGAGTCCGACCTTTCCCTCGGCCTCGCGAACAAAATTTCCGCAAGGTACGCCGAAGAAGTGCTGACTTCCTTCCGCGAAACCGCCGCGGGGCTTAAAAACGGGCTTTATACGGGCGCGCCGATAAACCACGCCCTGCTCTGCTCCACCCGCCACGAGGGGAGAAAACGTTACGGCATAACCGCGGACAAACCGACGCTTTTAGTAGTCGGCGGAAGCAGCGGAAGTACGGCGATAAACCGTGAAATACGGGGTATTTTACCGAAACTTACGGAAAGGTTCACCGTGTTGCACCTGTGCGGAAAAAATAACGTTGACTTGTCGCTCAAAGGGGTGAACGGGTACTTTCAGGTACCGTTCGAGCCGGAGATGAAGTACGCTTACGCCGCGGCGGACCTCGCCGTATCGAGGGCGGGCAGCAACAGTATATTCGAACTTATGTCGCTCAAAATCCCCGCGCTTCTCATCCCCTTGCCGAAGGGCGCTTCGAGGGGCGACCAGATAGAAAACGCCGAATACTTTTCTTCGCGCGGGGCTTTCAGAATGATACGTCAAGAAGAAATAACGCCCGAAAAACTTTATTCCGAAATATTAAAAACTTACGAAACCCGCCTGAATCTCACATTATCGCAACAAAAATACGCGAACAACGCCAACGATAAAATAGTTGAAAGGATAGTCCGCGCGGGACTGAAAAAATAAAAATTTTTCCGAGCGCTTACTTTATTTTAACATTTTCATAACAAAGATATGTTAAAATATCGTTATGAAATTAAAAAGCGCATTCAAAAAAATAAACGCCTCTATGACCTTGGCTGAAAAGATAGTTTTCTTTTTTACGCTCGTCACTCTGATAGGCACGCTCGCATTCGTAGTCGCGCAGGTTATTATTGCGCCGTCGGAAAGCGCGGAAGCGCACGAAAAGGTCAAGGCGGATTATGCCCTGACGCTGCTGCAATGCGTACTCGGAATAATAGTTCTGCACCTTCCCGTTTTTCTCGAATACAGGTTTTCTCTGGAAGTTCCCTCGGTAATGACTATAATGTACGTGATTTTTCTCTACTGCGCCATTTACCTCGGGGAATTTCAAAGTTTCTATTTCCGCGTGCCGCATTGGGATATTATCCTGCACACATTCAGCGGGGCGATGACGGGCGCGTTGAGTTTTTCGGTTATCTGTTATCTGACAAAATCTACCGGCGCGAAGTTGAACCCCGCCCTCGTGGCGATATTCGCTTTCTGTTTCGCGGTCACCGTCGGCGTGCTTTGGGAATTTTACGAATACGCGGTGGACGCGATAGCCGACCTGAATATTCAGAAATACGCGGACGAAGCGGGCGTTGCCTTCGCGGGTAAAGCGGCTGTAGCGGACACGATGGAAGATCTTCTCGTTGACGCGGTCGGCGCGTTCGTAATGTCCGTTATAGGCTACGTTTCCGTTAAGTTCGACAAGACTTGGCTGAACAAACTTCTTATAGTAAAAAAGCAACCGGAGGAACCTTCCGCGGCCACTTTTTCAGACGCCGAGGTCGCCGTCACAGACGCTGAAGTAATTGCCGCCGATGAAACGCCTTTGCCTGACGATTCTGGCGAAAAAACAAATTAGTTCCATAAATCACGCAAAAACGACAAAAAACAAACCGACTATCAAGGACAAGAACAGAACGAAAATAAAAAAGGCGCCCGCGGAAATTTCGGCACGAAATATACGCGGGAATAAGGAGCCGCAGGCATAAACGCAAACGAACCGCAATAAATGCGGTTCGTTGCTTAATTTGCCTTGCGGCGACACGGTCTTTGTTGACCGAAACAACTATTATAAAAAAAGGCTCCCGAAAAGTTTTGCGTAGCAAAAGTTTTCGGGAAAAGGAAGAGCAGGCTGCACCGTCTTTGCTCTTTTGTAAAACAAAAGAGCAAGACCAAAAAGCCTTGCTCTGACGTGGTCTGGGTGAGAAGACTTGAACTTCCGGCCTCATGAACCCCATTCATGCGCGCTACCAAACTGCGCCACACCCAGTCAGCATATATGATTATAATAAATTCCGAAAAAAAACACAACAATTTTTGCGTTGAATCGCAATTTTTTTGAAAAAAATTTTTCCCCGCGGGGGTAACGTTTCTCCCCGCGGGAATTTTTTACGTTCCGTTCTATTTTCTGAAGAAAGAATATTCTTCGGGATCGAGATACGCCTGAAGTTCGCTTTCGAGCGCGTTGCAACGGCGCACGCATTTATTCAGCCGTAACCGCTTGCCGCTTTCCTTCTCGATAACGACGTTCACGTCCCCTTCGTAGAAGTTGAGCGCGTCGATAATATCGTCGAGGTCGCCCTCTTTATCGCCCGGCAACCTGATGAGCAGCCACTCGCGTTCTTTCGGAAGTTCCATTTCCATTTGCTTCTGCGGTTTTTCTTCCTCGAACACCTCTACGGAATCGACGAGGACCTTCGGCTCGCTGCCCTTCTCGTACTTGAGCGTGCCGCTTATTTTGAGAATTTCTTCTTCCTTTATATTGTTCTTGAACCTCTCGTAAGTTTTCGGGAAAAGCACGCACTCTATCTGCCCGTAAACGTCCTCGAGAGTGATATACGCCATATAGTCGCCGCGCTTTGTGGTAATGCGCGACCAACTCTGTATCATTCCGCCCATGGTGACGTGAGTTCCGTCCTGAATTTCGGTGTAGTTCCTCTCGCCGTCCTCGTCTTCCTCGAAATACTGCAACGCCTCGGTAGTGAAAAACCCTTTGAAAATTTCCTCGTAGCCCTCGAGCGGGTGGCCGGAAACGTAAACGCCGATGACCGATTTTTCCTTGGTTAGTTTGGTTTTTTGGTCGTATTCGTCAACGTCGTCGGGATATTCTACGGTAACGGTGTTGTCTTCCACGATGGAATCGAACAACGAGATCTGGTTGCTCTCCCTCTGTTTTGCGATGCCGGCGACGCGGTCGAGCAGGTTTTCGTAAACGGCGATAAGTTTCGCGCGGGCAATGCCGAAGCAATCGAACGCGCCCGCCAAAATAAGGTTTTCGAGCATTCTTTTGTTGAGAAGTTTGCCCGCGCAGCGTGAAACGAAGTTTTCAAACGATTTGAAATCGCCGTGTTTCTCTCTCTCCTCCACAAGCGCCTCTATCGCGTTCAGTCCCACGTTCTTTATAGCCACGAGCCCTATCCTGACGCATTTGTTTTCCACGGAAAAGTACGGCTTCGATTTATTTATGTTGGGGGGCAGAACGGGTATGTTCTTCTCTTTAAGATACTGAATGTATTTTGTGGTTTCCTCTATCTTGTCTATCCTGTTGTTGAGGATCGCCGCGAGGAATTCGTGCGGGTAAAACTTTTTGAGATAAGCCGTTTGATACGCGAGAACGGCGTAAGCCGCCGCGTGCGATTTGTTGAAGGCGTATTTGGCAAAGTCCGCCATCTCGTCGAATATATTCTCGGCTACTTCCTGCGGCACTCCGCGGGCAATAGCCCCCTCTATTGCGGGTTTATCGTCCTCCGCGGGTTTGCCGAACACGAAGAAGTGGCGTTGGCGAGCCATTTCGTCAACGTTCTTTTTACCCATAGCGCGGCGGATTATATCCGACTGCCCGAGGGTATACCCCGCAAGTTTCTGAACTATTTCCATAACCTGTTCCTGATAGATTATGGTGCCGTGGGTAACTTTTAATATAGGCTCCAGAAGCGGGTGTTTGTAAACTATGCTTTCGGGATTATGTTTGTACCTGATGTACTGCGGAATGGAATCCATCGGCCCGGGGCGGTATAGCGAGATACCCGCTATTACGTCCTCGAGGTTGCTGGGGCGAAGGTCGCGCATAAACTTCTTCATTCCGGGACTTTCAAGTTGGAACACCGCGTCCGTATCGCCCTCGCCGATAAGGTCGTAAGCCGCCTTGTTCTCGTAGCCGATCTCCTGAAAGTTTATGTCCTTGCCGTAATCCTCTTTGATATATATAAGCGTCTTTTTTATATCGGTAAGCGTTCGCAGGGCGAGGAAGTCCATCTTGAGAAGACCGAGAGCCTCGTCCTCCTTCATATCGAACTGCGTCACCACGTCGCCGCCGTTTAAGGAAAGCGGAATGTTTTCCGCAAGCGGTTTGGCGCAGATTATAACCCCCGCGGCGTGTTGGGAAGTGTTCTTCGGCATTCCCTCGAGCCGCATCGCCATATCTATTACTTTATGAAGCGTGGCGTCCTCGTTATACAGGTCTTTAAGTTCCTTAATGCTGACGTCAACGCCGTCTTTATTCGTCTTGAACCCGAGCGATTCGGCTATCGTGGCCTTGCCGTCCATAAGTTTGGTCACTTTGTTCACGTCCGCGAAGGGAACGTTATACACCCTCGCCACGTCCTTTATCGCCGCCTTGCTCGCGAGAGTACCGAATGTGACTATCTGCGACACCTTGTCCGAACCGTACTTCGCCCTGACGTATTCTATAACTTCCTGACGGCGTTCGTTGCAGAAGTCTATATCGAAATCCGGCATGGAAACGCGTTCCGGATTTAAGAAACGTTCGAATACCAGCGAGTATTTGAGAGGTTCCACGTCGGTTATGCCCACCGAATACGCTATTATGCTGCTGACGCCCGAGCCGCGCCCCGCGCCGACGGGTATATCGTGCTCGCGGGCGTAGTTGATGAAGTCCCAGACGATAAGGTAATATTCCACGAAACCCATTGTGGAAATAATGTTCAGTTCGTATTCGAACCTGTCGCGTATCTCCTGCGTGATCACGGGGTACCTTCTCTTAAGCCCCTCCTCCGCGAGCGAGCGCAGATACTCGTAAGGCGTGGATCCGTCCGGCGGAACGTAACCGGGTATAAGCGTTTTATCCCTTATGGGGTCGCCGTTCGGCTTGAGATCAAAACAGGGTTCCTCTGCGCATTTTTGTGCGATTTCGAGGGTATTTGACAACGCTTCCGGATAGGCGGGGAACAATTCCGCCATCTCGTCGCCACTCTTTAAGTAAAACTCTTTGGAGCCGAAACGCATACGGTTAGGATCGTCTATCGTCTTTTTCGTATTGATGCAGAG
>JAFTDZ010000201.1 GCA_017453885.1 Clostridia bacterium | reverse complement strand
TCTGAAAATCATAGGTGATGTCCGCCCCTTTGGAAGAATAAAAGTTGAATACCGAATACCTGTCAAGGTATAATCCCATGCCGAGATTAAGGTGCGGAGATTTCAATTTCTCCGCCGCGGAAGATATGTAGGCAACCTTTTTTTCGAGAGGGATGTCGCTTACTTTATCTTTCGCAAAACGCATCACGGTATCTTTGTTTACCTGAAACTTCTTTACCACGGGGTGTTCGTCGATATTATCGTTCGGCGTGGCGTAAAGATACAAAGCGTCTATTTCCTTCTGTAACCCTTCGGTATCGCAGGTGGAAGAATAATACCACATATTCCCGTCAAAAACGCGTATGAACGCCTTTTTTACCGATTGTTCCTTGCATTCTTCAAGTTGTCCGTTTTTAAGGCGTATTTCCGAAGAATATCTGTCCTCTATACGCACGTCGGTATAAAATTTATCGTTGAATTTATACATTTTTCACTCCTTTTTTCATTATATGATAAAGGTTTTACACGAATTTGTCAATAATTTATCGCGGTTGTTGTCCGTTTTTTACAATATTATCAATTACCAGCCTTCTTATAAGCGGCTTTTACTCTCTTTTTCACCGTTTTGTAATCTATCGATGAAATATATTCTTCGCTGTAGTTTGCCTGCGGTAACGACAGGAGAAGTTCCGCCACGTTTTTTATCCCGTTCCTGCGGAAAGCGCGCATATTCTCCGCCATGCCCGAATGTTTGCCGCCGTCTTTCCTCAAAATTTCGATAAGGCGCAGAAGTTGCCGCTTGTTTCCGAAGGACTCCGCCATTCCCTTTGCCTTGAGATATTCCATGTTGAGTATTTCCTGCGAGGGAAGTTTTTCGGTTATAAGTACGGGCTTGCAAAGATTTATTATTTCCGTAAGCGACGGGCCGCCCGCCTTGCTCAAAACTATATCGCTCGTCTGCAGGTAAACTTCCACCTCGTCGGTAAAGCCGACGTTCGTCAGTTTCACGTTTTCGGGTATCTCCATATCTTCTATTTTATTGTAACTCTTTTTATTGTGCCCGTTTATCACGATAAGGTGTATTTCCCTGCCCGTTCGAATTACTTCTTTCACCATTGTAAGCGCGCCGTTCCAATGCCCGCCGCCGAAAATAACGGTTATAACGAATTCTCTGCCTATACCTAACTTTTTCCGCGCTTCCGCCGCGGTGGGGGCGTGGTTGAATTTATCGTTTACAGGCAAGCCCGTTACCGCTATCTGTCCTTCGGTAAACCCTTTGCGGCGAAAACCTTCCGTAAAATCTTCGTGCGGAATGGTTATGCGGTCCACCCCCGTACAAAGTTCCATATAGGGCGAAACGAGATAGTCAAGTGCGGTGAGTACGACTTTTGCCGGTATATCGTAAACCCGCCTTAGATCGGTTATCACAAGCGCCGCGAAAAAATGCGTGCAGAATATCACGTCCGGCCGGTAAGTATATATCTCCTTGAGCATACCGGCGGCGACCGAAAGAGCCGGCAACTGCGCCACGCAATCGGGTTTCAGCGTCTTATTGTATAAACGGTTATAAGAGGCGTTGTATATACGGCGTAATTTCCCCACCGAAACGTTATATCCCCCGTCGAATATCCAGGTGTAAAACTTGTTGGAATACTCTCGGAAAATATCCTTCACAACAACTTCCGCGCCATCCTTTTCCGCCAACTCCTTCACCGCCTTCGCGCACGAATTATGTCCGTTACCCGCGGTAACGGTAAAAATCAGAATCTTTTTCATAATATTCCCGTTCGTTCCGCGGCGCCCCCGCGAAACTTTTTTATACTGTTATAATAATTAATTATACATTTTTTATGTTAAATGTCTATTAAATATCCCCTTAAAATCCAAATACCGCTTCCGTCGAATATCTTTGCTGTCTTTTCCCTCTCTTTTTCCTATAAATCTCCCCGAAAAACCTTTTAGAACACCGGTCGCCCTCGGTCAGGAAAGGCTTCGCAAAGAGTTCCCGCGGGGAATTTGAAAAATTATCTGCGGGAAAGAGGAGCAATCGGCTTGAACGCAGAAAGGTGAAAACCTGCAACCTTTCGCGTTACTTGCCGCATTGAAAACAGGGCTCCCGCGGGGATTTTGAAAAAATATCCGCGGGAAAGAGGAGCAATCGGCTTGAACGCAGAAAGGTGAACACCTGCAACCTTTCGCGTTATATGCCGCATTGAAAACAGGACTGCCGCGAGGATTTTGAAAAAATATCCGCGGGTAAGAGGAGCAATCGGCTTGAACGCGGGAAGGTGAAAACCTGCAACCTTT
>JAFTDZ010000200.1 GCA_017453885.1 Clostridia bacterium | reverse complement strand
CCGAACGGAAACAAATCTTCATTCGGCTACGGTAAATATATGCCCGCAGAAATTATAAAATACCGAAAAACCCTTAAAACAATTTACATTTACATTTTTCGGTGGTATAATATTACCGTTCGATAGGAAACTTTCACGGAGGAAATTTTATGGAAACTTACGCGGTAAACATCAAAGGATATATCGAAGACCTGCCCGTTCTGCCCCTGCCGAGCGGCGTTAAAATATGCTTTTTCAACCTTCACGGCAACACGCTTCTCACCGAGCATTGCGGCAAGGAACTTGCCAAACTCGCCGGCGGTTGCGAGGTGCTTATAACTGCGGAATCGAAAGGGCTTCAACTCACCCACGTCACCGCGCGCGAACTCGGCATGCCCTACTACGCCGTCGCCCGCAAGTCCAAAAAACTCTATATGCAAGACGGGATAGAGGTAGATATAGAATCTTCCATCACCACCGGCAAGGAACAGAAACTTTATCTTTCCCGTCACGACGTGGAATTGATAAAGGGCAAGAAGGTAGGAATAGTTGACGACGTGGTATCCACCGGCGCCAGCCTGAAGGGATTAGAGGCGCTCGTAGAAAAGGCGGGCGGTATCGTTTATAAAAAGTTGTTCGTTCTGGCGGAAGACTCCGCGGCCGACCGAAAGGACGTTATATACCTCGCCACCATTCCGCTTCTATGATTTTTTCGGGCATAAAATCACCTGCCTTATAAAAAAGCGGGCTGTTTACAAAAAAACCGCGCCCGCCGCTTATTGAAAATAAGCGGCGGGCGCTTTGATATTTCCCGCAATCTATATAACATTTTTGTCTTTAAGTTTTTCTCCGTTCAACTTGCCGAGAATGCCTTTCAGCATGGCGTTCTCCTGTTCGAGAAGGTCCGCTTTCTTTTTAAGCCTGTCGTTCTCGTCCCTTACGGACAGCGCTATCCTCTCCACCAGCGCGTTTATCTCCGCCTTCACCCGTCTTACGGCGGAAACGGGCAGAAACTTCTCCGCGCTTTCCCCCTCGCCCGCCTTCGACTTCGCAAGGCTCCTGTATTTGTTCTGGTACCGCAAAGTAAGTTTCTCGTCCCCGCCGGCAAGTTCTATAATGGAACGCCTTACCGACTTGTTCTCTCTCCTGCCCTCTCTCACCGCGAGGAGAAGTTTATTCGTTTCTTCCTCGTCGAAAGCCCTCGCGCGGTTGACCTTCGGCGCGGAAGAAAAATACTCTTTCGCAAGGCTCTCGTCCTCGCCGCACGCCCGAAGGAACTCGTAGTAAAAATTCCTTACCGAACCTTTCGCCCTGCCCGTCTTTCGCGCGAACTCCGCGAACACGTCCGAAAGTTTTCCGTTGTTTTTCCGCGCGGTCTCCGCAAGGAGGGCGAGCGCGCGTATTTCATCGTCCGTAAATCCATGGAACTTTTTCATAATGCCACCTTCCTTTTTTTTGATACCTATAATATTGACATTAAAGCGTGAATTCATACATACATTAAAAAAAGAGGTGCCAAATGAAATTGTTTTTACAGGCGGAAGAGCCTTTCGCCGTCCGCGCGGACGGAAACTTCCTCGGCAATTTTTACGGTTGCGCGGCAATCGAAGCCGCCCCGTCTTTCATCGAAGTCCTTCCCCACTCCGGCAAAGAACCCGTTTGCTTTTTTGCCGATTACCGCCTTATTTCTCACGAAAACGCCATTGTTTACGATATTCCTTCGGGGCTTTTCGTCCGCGTGTTTTTCCGCCGCAGGGAAAAAAGCGGCTTTCGCCTTCTCTACCAGAAGCGGTTTGACGATCTTCTCGTCACCGCTTACATTGACGGCGGCGTGAAGTTGACCGTGGAAAACGAGCGCGACGCGCAAATAATTTCCGTACCCATCCCGCGCGAGGAATTTTCCGCGGAACTTCACGGCGATAAGTTGGCGGTGTTCTCCGAAGGCTCTCCTTCCTTCGTAGCGCTGTTAAAAGCCGCAGGCGACCTCGAACCGCTCTTTTGCAAAGTGGTTGACGAATTTGAATTTACCCCCGTATTTCTCGCAAAAACACGGCTTTTCGACCTTGAGCGGACCACCGTTTCCTGCGAGTGGCAGGAGAGCGGCGGCAAATTCACCCCCGCCGTAAAGTCCGTATCCCGCGAAAACCCGTGGAAACCCGATCTACCCGAAAAGGTCACCGAACGGATATTTTTCGAGAGAATATCCGGCGGGTTGGAAACGGAGGAGTTGCTCTCCGAAAATATGAGAAAAAACGCCGACAAACTCCGCGGTTACCTCGGCGAATTTGACGGCGTTCTCCCCTCTTTTTGCAGCGAAAAGGGCGTTTGCCTGTCCTACAAAGGGAACGGCAGACGCCCCGTAAAAACTTTTTCCGTAGATTTAGAAAACGAACTGATATGCAATATTCGTGAGATTTAGGCGGCTTCTTCCGGTAATACCGGCTCGTCGTCCTCTCCGAGCATATAGGTCGCGGGCGCGGGGTCTCTGTCCGAAAGGAACGCCACCGCTATAAGGTACCCGCCGAGTATAACGCCGACCGCGGCTGTAAAAATCATCTGCGGCGCGGTCCACATAACGCCCGTACCGCAGTTATCCACAAGCATTCCGCAGAAGTTGTAAACGACGTGCGCGAGCGCCGAAAGCAGAACGTTACCCGTTTTAACGGTAATTATACCGCACATCGCCCCTATCAGAAAAGTGTAACCCACCTGAAAGAACGTGCCGCCGATATTCCCGTTGAAAATGTTTACGAGGTGCGTGAGCGCGAATATCGCCGAGGACAGCGCCAGCGTCCAGAAAACAGGCTTTTTCTTAAGAAAAACCCACCTTTTGCCGTCGTCCTTTATCTTGTTTATCTTTATGAAAACGAGCGGCAGTATCACCCCTCGGAAGGAAATTTCCTCAAAAGTTCCCACGCCGAGGCACCACAGCGCGAAAATAAGTATGTTCTCCGCGCTCTCATTAACGGCGCAATCGCCCGAAAAGTACGCCACGAACGGGAAGTTGTTCACCGCTATAACGAATGCGGGCAAAACCGATAAAACGGCGATAATGCGCGTTTTACGGGGTATTATGCGAAAACCGAACTGCAGCGCGAACCTTATCATCAATGCGGAAAACAGCAATCTTTCCGCCCCGTCCGCAAGCAGAAAAACGAATTCGTTCTCCCCCTTGTAAAACCAGCCTACTATCCGCCGCGTGGGGAATGTAACCACGCCGAGGATAAACAACATCATTATCAAAAGCATCTGCCCCGGCTCACGAAAGCCGGATCTTCTCAAACTCTTTTTCACCTGTTCACCTTAAAAACTCACGTAAATCCCGAGGTCGCTCACCTTCGGCATACTGCCGAAAGTTATCTCCGTTTCAGAAGGATCGTACATATAAAATTGAAAAGGCCCGTACCCCGCGGCGCCCGTAAGAATGGGCGAAAGCCCGAGCGACGCATCGTCCAGCGAGATGGTAAACGGCTTTGTCGTATCCGAAAAGAGCGCCTTCTGCTCGTCGTTCAATTTGCCGAAGTCCACCTTGCTCAAGTTTCTGCCGCCGCCGTAAAACGCCACGCCGCCGTGAACGTAATGCTTGCCGTCTATAACGAGTATCATGTTCGATTCGGGGTTCCTTTCGTAATAATTTTCTATCACGCTGCTTATATCGAAAAGGTCGCTGTAATCCCTGCCCGCGTCGCTCACGCCGAGGTCGATGAGCGAGGTGCTGTCCAACCCGTCAACGGTTTTCCAGTCGTAAAACCTCACGTCGCCCTCGAGCGAAACTTTGGAAGGATAACTCGTAGCCGCCATATCGTGCACGTGCGGATCGTTCGGGAAGTTATACAAAAACCTCCCGGCGAAGTGCGCGTCCATACCTATGCAGAATATCCCCGAAGTGTGGAAGTAGGTATTCTTCACCGTGACGGTGCTGTCGTACCTGCCGGCAAGCGGGCCTTCCCCGTCCTCGTCGGGGGAGAGGAAAGGATACGCCTCGCTCTTATTCGTAAGGTTTACGGAAGCGGGAATATTTTCCGCGTAAACGAATTTATTGCTGCCCGCCTTCAATATAAACTCGCGCGCGTGGGAAAGCATGCACGCGTCTATCTTAAGATTTTTGTTGGACATACTTCTCACAACCACCCTGCCGTTCATTATCTGGCTGTATTGCAGGGTAATATCGTCGCCGTCTATCTCGGCGACCGTTCCGACGTAATCGAGGTTTGAAAGGTTGCTCACGTTGTTGCAGTTTTTCAGCGTGAGGCAGTCCACCACGAACTCATAATCCTTCTGCCCGTTTTCGTCGCGCTCGCGCTGGAACATAAAGCCGGCGTTGTCCTGCCCGAAGCACCTGCAGTTATACGCCTTAACGAAGTCGAGCGGCCCGCGGAAAACGTCCGCGTCGGTCAGCGAGGCGATCTCTGTGTCGTAATTCTCAATTTTTCCGGAAGGGTAAGTCAGTTCGTGCGCGTTGATGGTGTAACCGTTGCCGTAAACGCTCTTTCTGAACGTAACGCCCACGTTTATCACGGCGTCCGCCGCGGTGCGTTTATCGTCGTTTTCGGGGTTCGTGTATTCGCGTATGTCGTAAGTGCTTGTCATCGTAGAATAGTCGCACGTTACCTTTCCGTTTACTTCCCTGCCGAAAAGCGCGCTGTTTTTATGGAATCGAAGGTTTTCCCTGCTCTCCAAATTTTTGCGGAGAACAACCGTTTCCGTCCTCTCGCCGTTCGCGGGCGAAGAAGGATCCTTCGCGGTGCAGAACATAAGGTCGTCGTAAGAATAAACGTTCACGCCGTCGATTATCCTGAAGTACGCCGTCGCTTCCGCGGCAGTACCCCTCGCGTTTACGCGAAGTATGCAGAAGTTTTCGGTCGGGGCGGAAAACGCTATTTCTATTTTATTCTCCCCGCCGTCGCCCGTCACGGTAACCTCGGCGGCGCCGTCCGCATTCAGAATACTGTACTCTATATCCTGCGGGGCGGAAGTGGGGTAAACCCTCGCGGTGAAAGTTTCGGTATGCAAAACCTTCGCGTCGCCCGCCCTGTCGTAAAGCCCGAAATAGCGGTATTGCTGAGATTTAATGCTGTTTTCGGCGGTATCGCTCCCGCGGAGTATAACGAATTTCGGCTCCTTCGAACCGCTGCCGTCGTCCTCTATAAGGTACGCCCTGAAAGTCCTCGAAAGGCTCGTTCCCTCCACGGCGGCGGTAAGGATAACAACGCCGTCCCTGTACTTATAAAGCCTGCCGTTCTCTATTTTCGCAACGGGGTTTTCCGCGTCGCCGCAGGGCATGCCGTCGAAGGCGAACTCCTCGTCCAAAGTCCATATTATATCGGTGTTCGAGGCGTTTGCGGGGTGAACGTTCGCCACAAGTTCCACGCCGCTCTCCCAAGCCGCGGCGGAATATTCGAAGGCTTCCTCGTCTTCATAATCGCACACGAGAAATTCCGGTTGCAGATCGACGAAAAGGTTTACCGTCCTCGAAAACCCGAAGGCGAGCAGCATAACTATGAAAGGCATTATCATAACAAGACTCAATATGCGTTTTTTCATTCCGCTCACCCTCCTTTCAGATCCCCAACTTCTTCATTTTGTCCTCTGCCCTGTTCCACAGCCTGAACGCCGCAACGGCCGCGTCTATAACGCACAGGGCGAGTATTATCGCAAGCACGCCGTAAACGCCGCCTATCGCCTGCGTAAAGTTATACGCCGCCGTAAGAAGGGCGTTGCGCGAACCGCTGTAAGTAAAGAAAACGTCTATTCCGTGCAGAACGAAACACACCGCGCCCATCGCGAAGGAAACTATCAACGACCTGACCACCGCTACCGATACGTTGGAGTTTTCCGCCCCGCTTGCCACAACCGGATTTTTAATGTCTTTGGACACCAGATTCATCACCGAAGCCGCCGTCGCCGCGAAGGTTATCAAAAACAGCATCGCGCACGCGCCCGCGCCGAGCGTGCCGGAAAACAGCAGCGCGAAAACGGTCAGCAGGTCGGAAATCCCCGCTATAACCAACGCTATCCCCACTTTCACGCCTATCTGTCTGGTGTAGGAAACGGGTATGGTCTTAACTATCATTATCTTGTTTTCCTCGCGGGAGATAACGTCCCCCGCGCCCGTGTTGCAAACGCAGGAGAACATCACCGTTATAAGCAGGGCGAAAGGTATCAGGAAGTCCCCCCCGATAAGGTTCACCACAAGTTCGTTAAGCACCCCCACGGAGAGGTAGCAAAAGAGCGGCAAGGTCAACAGAACGGAAAGATATGAAAACAGGTACGAAGGGTTCCTGAAAATTTCCGTAAGTTCCTTGTTTATAAGCGTAGCCGTAACTCCGCGCTCCTTGTTCGGGCGTTCCCTCGCCGCCTTCGTCCTGCCGGCGGCGTGCGCCATAAGGTAGGAAAGATAGAACCGCGAACTTATAAAGTAAGCCCCCGCGAAAAACGCCGCCGCGGTGAATAAAACTATTATAAAGCCGAGGATACTGCCGCCCGCAAAGTCGGTCAGTTGCTTTGCGAAAAATGCGTACTTCGCTATCACCCGAAGCGTATCCGCAACGTTTTTATTGAATATAAACTTCATTCTGTTGCCGATAAGCATATCCGAAACTACCGACAAAAATCGCGAATAAACTGCGAAAAGCGCCGCTAAAAACACGAGCGACGCCGCGAGAATTATATACGGCTTCTTGAGTAAAAAGTTTTTTACCTTGACGTACAGCGGCGAGATCATCGCCGATACCGACACCACGAAGAGAGACGCGATGATTATAGCCGCCGCCGCGAGCATATAATATACCGCGCCGAGCGACCGCATTATCCCGAAAGCCACGAATACCGGCAAAATGAAGAATGCCGAGTTTATTATTTCCTTTATCCACAGCGCCGCGAGTTTCGCCGCGAGCATCGTAAGGTTGGAGATGGGCAGCGGAAGTATAACTTTCGCGTCCGCCCCGCCGTAAAGAACGGCGCCCGCCTTTGAAACGGAAAAAATTATCTGCGCTATTATCCCCGCCGCAACGAAAAGCGTAAGCGTTTCGTCAACGAGGTTGAGCGGCTCGAATTTCGACTGGAAAGCCACGAACAAATACACGAATAACGCGAGAAATACGAGGCTTATCAGCGTAGTTACTATATAGCCGAGCGCGTCTTTCTTCTTGCCGCCGCCCCGCATAAGTTGCGTGAGAAGTTCCTTTTTCAAAAGGACGTTAAAAAGTTTCATCGCCTTCCCCCGTCAGTCTGAAAAAGTATTCTTCCAGCGTACCTACGCCGCTCCGCCTGAATTTGGCGGTATCTATCACGCCGAGGAATTTGCCGCGGTCTATTATCGCCGCCTTGTTGCATATCCTCTCCACCACGTCGAGATTGTGCGAGGAAAAGAACACCGCGTGCCCCTTCGCCGCGTGGTCCGCCATGGCTTGCTTCACCTGGCGCATCATCACCACGTCAAGCCCCATAAGCGGCTCGTCCAGAACCCACACGTCCGGCTCGTGAACGAGCGAGGCGATAAGGCAAATCTTCTGTTTCATTCCGTGCGAGTAGGAGCCGATATATTTATCGAAAGCGTCCTCTATCGAAAACTGCTTCTTCAATCTGTCTATCCTCTCGTTCCTCTCGTCGCCCGTGCCGAAAACGTCCGCAATGAAGTTTACGTACTGCCTGCCCGTCATCTTCTCGTAAACGGCGTGGTCGTCGGAAACGAACCCGAGGCGTTTCTTCGCCTCTATCGGTTCCCTGTTCACGTCGTGCCCGCAAACGGTGATCGTCCCGTCCTTATACGGCAGTTGCCCTGTAAGGCACTTTATGGTAGTGGATTTGCCCGCGCCGTTCCTGCCGATAAACCCGAAAATATCCCCCTCGTCTATGCGAATGGAAAGCCCGTCCACCGCCTTCACGTCGGAGCCGTCGTAAACCTTTGAAAAACCGTCTATTTCCACCAGCGCGCCGAGCGAAGCGTCGCGCTTCGGCTGAATGTAAAAATCCTCTCTGCCCGTGTCCATCGTCGTGTCCTCTTTCCGTTTAAGGTTTCAATCCTCTTTGCGTTTCAACGCTACCGCCGCCGCGAGCGCCGCTATACCGAACGAGCATACCGCGCCGAGGTCGCCCTTGCAGCCCCTCTTTACGTTCGGAGCCTTCGAGGAAGATTCGCTCGTCGCCGCAACGTTCTTAACCACCAGCGTTCCGCTCTTGTATTCCACGGTATAACCGCCTACGGAAGTCTGCCCTTCCGCCTCTACCGTATAGGTGCCGAAACCGAGCGCCGAAGTATCCACCGCGCCGAAGTTCTTTATCTTATACCTCAACCCGAGCGAATCTATATCGGTAAAGGTACTTCCGTCCGAAGTCTTTACGCTCACGGTGAACGCGGCGCTGTCGCCCTTGCTTATCTCGAGGTTGTTCACCGTAACCGTGAGTTTCGCTCCGGTAACCGTCATCGTAACGCTGAAGGTATCCGCGTTGTAATTGTAGCGGGAAGCGAATTTCTCCGTCGCGTCAAGCCGCACGGTAACGTCGTACTCGCCGGGCTCGGTCGGGGCGGAAACCTTCTCGCCGTCCTTATAATATTTTACTTCCCACTTCGCGCCTTCCGCAGCCGAAGTATCGGGTATGGCGTGGTTCGCGTTGTCGTAACCGGGCGTTTTTTCAAGCGCATCGAAGTAAGTTATCGGCTCGCCGGTAAACGCGGCGGAAACGTCGGTAAAGTTGAAGTTGAAATTCTTTTTGGTAACGGTATAGGTCGCGGTCGCGGCGAGAACTTTCCCTTCTTCCAGCGAACCGTCGTTATAGTAATCGTCGTTGTAATAAGCGACTATTCCGAGCGTGTATACGCCCGGGTCTATCCTCACCGTGTAATTGCCCTGCGCGTTTTTGGATCTTTCGGTCTTGCCGTCCGCAAAGGCGTACCTTTCGCCGTCGGTATCGGTAAAGGTCAATCTCAGGTCGTAGTTGGGTGTAACTTCGCCGTCGTTCAGCGCGATGGTCGTAACCGTGCCGTAAGAGGAAGTCAATTCGTCTTTCACGAAGGTTACGGCGTAAACCTTATCCGGCGCGGTCACGTTATACCTGCCTATATCGCCGGAAACCGCCGCCATCTTCACGGCGCCCGTCTCGCCTATAAGTTTACCCGTTCTGTTCTCCGCGCTCGCCGCAACTTCCGCAGAGGAAGAAACGTTCGTAAGCACCGAAAGGTTATCCGTCAAAGCACCCGCTATGCCGCCGGCATACTTTGCAGAAGCGCCTATAATAATATTTCCGCTGTTGGAAGAATCGGTTATCCGAACGCCGTTCTTCAGGTAAAAGCCCGCAACCCCTACGAGGCCGCCCGCATACTTTCCGTTATCGAGAAGGGTTATATTTCCCTTGTTTTCGCTACTGTCTATAAATGTTTTCACCGCGTCCGTAGTGGTGGAAACGCACCCGAGCAAACCGCCCACGGCGGTGTAACCGGTCACGTCCGCCTCGTTCTTCACGTTGTTGAAGTAAAGCGTGCCGCCGTTCACGTAATTGTTGCATACCATATCGAAGTAGCCGACTATGCCTGCCTTCGTCCTGCCCTTTATCGAACCCTTCACCGTAAGGTCTTTAACGTATATCTTTTCGGACATTTCCGAAACCACCGATATAAGCCCCACGCAGTAACCGTTCGGCGCGTCAATATCCACGGTGATCGTGTGCCCGTTGCCGTCGATGCCCGCGCGGTAGGGGAAGAACTCCTGCTTGCCCAGCCCGTAAAATTCCGATTTGTTTCCGTTCTCGTCGCCCGCCGTCAGATCTATATCGCCGTTCAACTTAACGCTTATGGTCAACGTGTCGAGTATCGATCTCGTCACCGTATTTCCGTCCGTATCCTTGAAAGAAGCGGGTATTGCGGAGTTGATAATCCTCGCGAAACTCTCGAATTCTTCCGCGTTATTCACCGTAACTTCGCTGTAAATACTCGTCACCGAGCCCGTCTGCCCGTCAAGTTCGCCGTCCTCCGTAACGCTGCTCGTCGTCTTTATGGTCAGGTAAGAAATATCTTTGTATTTATACATTCCGGCAAAGCCTTTTTCGGAATTGTCGAAAGAAGTTATATACCTGCCGTTCGCGCGGTCGTACCCGTCTATATAGCGGTAGGATCCGTCTTTTAAGGTAAACCGCACCACGGGCGTGCCGTAGTTTGCCATAATGCCCTCGTCGTTCACGCTCGCGATAGTCACGGGGTCCATATTTACCACGCAGTCGAACGTGTAAACGGTACTTTCGCCGACGGTCTTTTTGGTATAAGAATTTTCCTTACTGCCGGTCGCGTCGCCGTTGGTGTTGAAGTATTCTATATTTTCAATATCCGCGTCGTCGCTCGTCGGGATAGCGAAGGTGTAGCGCGCTATGCCGTTTTCCACCTTGCCGCCGCCGAAAGCGCCGCCGTTATAGCCGAGGAACATTCCCCAGTAAGAATAGTTGTTCGCCGCGGTAAATCCCTGCGTAAGCGTAATCGTTCCCTCGAAAACGCAGTCTTTTACAAGCAGCGGGCCCTTTCCCGAACAACTCGCTATTCCCGCGATCCCTTGATTAGCCGTGGAAGAAATATCCGCCGTCACCTTTACGTTCTCTATCGTTCCCACGGCGCTCGAGGAAACGCCCGCCACTCTCGCGGTGCCTTTTACGGTACCCGCTATCACAAGGTTTTTGATCGTAGCCCGCGCCGTTTGGCTCTCGTCCTTATCGTTGTAATATCCGATTGGTCCGAACGCCGCCGGCGCCTCGTTCACGGTTACGGTGTGTCCGTTTCCGTCGAACGTCCCGCGGAAAGCGGGGGCTTGCTTGCCCTTGCCGAGAACTATATCGTTTTCGAGAACGTAATTCCCGTCCCTCTCCATCGCGTAAAATTCTTCCGCGGTGGTTATGCCTACGGGCGAATCTTCTTCCGCGTAAGCCGCCGCAACCGCGCCGCACACGCACACGCTTATTGCAAGCAACGCTATCAACAACTTTTTCATAAAATCTCCTTTTGCCGTCGCGATCTCGTCCTTCAGGCGGGCGTGAAGGCATATAAACAGATATAATTATTATATAATAGTTTATCCCTTATGTCAAATATAAATCGTATTTTATCCCCGAAAAGTGTATTTTTTGCGAAAACTATGTGAAAAAACCGGCGGAAGAATTTCCTCTCCCGTCGGTCTTATCTTTCAATATCGTTCGTTTTTACGTGTTTTAGGGGGTTATTCGAAAAACATCTCCGCAATTTCGCGCGGCGTTGAGCCGACCACGCATTCCCCCACGCCGCAAAGCGCCTTCTCTATGGCATCTCTCTTGTACAAAATGCCGTTTAATGCGTGATTTAAGGGGTTTATGTCCTTTACGGAGAAGAAATCGCCGTAAATTTTCACGTCTTTCAATCTCCCTTCTTCCACGCCGAAGTTTATTTGCACCAGCCCGTAAGGAAACTTTTTTTCCGCCGTGAATTTAGCCGAAGGCGACGCGCCCACGTTCCACCCGAACGTAGAATACTTCTCTTTGACAAGCGCGTTTATCGCCCTTATATCGTCCGCGGTGAACTCTCTCGGCTCCGCGGTTTTTGAAAAGTACGCCGCAAGCCCCTCGAAAAATTCCGCCGTGGTCATCTTTTGCGGCAGGTGTTCGGAAATATTCGTTATCCTCGCCCGCGCGGACTTTATCCCCTTTGATTCCGCCTTCAGTCTGTGCGGTTTCAGGGCGCACGTCAAAGCGGCGGCGTCCGTATCGAAAAGCAGCGTTCCGTGGTGCATCATGCGCTTTTTATACACGCATTGCGCGTTGCCGGAGATCTTCTTCCCGTCAACGACCAGATCGTTCCTGCCCGAAAACTCCGCCTTCACCCCGAGCGTTCCGAGGTATTCCGTTATCCCCTCGGTGAAGTATCTGTAATTATCCCGCTCGCCGTCGTAATCGTCTATTATAGTGTAGCAGACGTTGTTCAGGTCGTGATAGACCGCCCCGCCGCCCGTCTGCCGCCGCACCACCTTCACGCCGTTTTCCGCGGTATAATCGAGGTTTACTTCCTCCGCGGTATTCTGGTTCACGCCCACTATCACGGCGGGCGAATTTATCCACAGGTAAATATAATACCCGTCAGTCTGTCTTAACAGGTATTCTTCGCTCGCTATATTGAAGAACGGGCTGTTCGTTATCCCGCGCAAAAAATAAATCTTCTTTTTATCCATTTTTACCCATAAAACTTTTCCGCAATCGCCGTCGTGAATTGTTCCCTTGCGAAAGCGTAAAGTGATGCCGTCGCATAGTGAAGTACTTTCTTACGAAAGAGTGAAGTTATGCTGTCGCATAGTGAAGTGTTTCCTTATGGAAACGTTGCGGTCAATGCGGTTATTATAAAACCATAAAACCCGTTTTGTCATTCTGAACGAAACGTAGTGCAGTGAAGAATCTCTATTCT
>JAFTDZ010000199.1 GCA_017453885.1 Clostridia bacterium | reverse complement strand
GCCCCATCTTCTCCACGTCAACAACGGGGCCGTAAACGGTGTAATTCAACCCGTCCGCCGAAGTTGCAAGGTAAATTTTGTTTGGCGGAGAAGGCGTTTTTTCCAGACCGGAAAAGAACATATAATACGTTCCGTCCACCTTCACCACGGACGGATCGCCCCCGTAACCCGGCGCCTTGTTGGCGGCGCACAGCATACCGGTGGGATCGTTGAGAATAAGCCTGACGGGCTTTGACCACCCCTTGGCGGGATCGGTGGTTTCGGTATAATAAACGTTGTCGCTGGCGATATTTTCGGGAATGCCCGCACCGTACCATACCTTCCATTTTCTGTCGGCTCTGTCGTAAAATCCGCTTGCGGAATACGCGCCAAGCAGACCGTAACCCAAACTGCCGAGATACTCGCTGGTCATAGTTACGGTAGTTCCAGCGTTTTCGTTCGTGCCTACGATTTTCCCCGACGAAACGGTTTTCACCGTGGAGAACAGTTCCAGATAATATATACTGTTTTTTTGATATGCGTTCTTGTCGCCCGGCTTGATGTGCGAATTTTCCGTGCGGAAAATTATGCGGGAGAGATACGGCCTGTCCTCGGCTTTTATAACGCCGGTATTAACGGTTATTTCAACCTTATCCCCGCTCTTTCCCGAATAGGTGCCGAGGGTGTAACGAACGGGCGAAAGATCCCCTTCATCGGCTGCTTCCTTTCTCCTCGTATCCGCGATTATTGTTAGATTTACGGGGTTATTCGGGTTTTCCGCCCTGAAAACCAACCTGAGTTTATCGTACAGAGACGTATCTACGTAGTTGGTTTCTCCGTCGCTCGAATTCATCGTAAGCCGGTACTCCGCGTCGGCATAGAAGCCATCGCCCGCGTCGGAGGCGTCCTCGGCGGGAAGAACGTACCATACGTTGGCGCCGTCGCCGTCGTCCTCCTCGTAGGAATACTCGTATCTGCCGGCATATTTAGCGCCGAGGGAAAGCGTTGCGTAATTGTGCTTCGGCTCGGAAGCGTTCCAGAAATGCGGAAAGTTGGAATAAACCCTGTCGTATTTATTTTCCACGCCGAAATCGAAGGTGGAAAGTATCTTGCGGTTCAAAAGGTTGCCCGTAAAGCCGAGCGTGCCGTCCGGCGCGGGATCTTTACTTTCGGAAGCGCCCGCATAATAATACGCGGGCTTGTAGTTGTCTTCGAGAAGACCCGCCAGCCCGAAGATACCCGTTCCGCATACCGCCGTGAATACAAACGCCACGGCGAGTATGCCCGAAACCGTTCCGAAAACGTTTTTCGGCTGCGTTTTTCTCTTCTTTCTTATTACGATAAAAAGCGCGCCAAGCCCCGCTGCGCACACCGCCCCCGCGGGTATGGTTGCTATATAAACCGTGCGCCAGGCGGTGGTTTGGCGTTTATCCGCGCTTTTTACCTCGGTTGCTGTGCTGTTTTCGCCCTCTACCACGTCAAATACCGGCCAGTCCTCACGGCCGGCAACTGCCGCGTTTGCGCTTACGGGCGCGGCAAACAGAGCCGAAACCGCTATCAGAAACAATGCCGAAAACAATATCTTTTTCATTCTTTTCTCCTCTATCCCTTCAATCCGCCGAAAGTAACGCCCTCTATCAACTGCCGTTGGAAAACGAAAAATATGACCGACGGAGGTATCACCATTAAAACGCCTATGGCCATCTGTTGGTTAGGGAAGTTCTGCTTGGACAGCCCGCCCATAAACTTATAATAGATGCCTATTGCGAGGGTGTAGTTTTCGGGTTTGCCCGCAAGGTATATCAGCGGGCCCATAAAGTCGTTCCATATACCGAGGAACGTGTTTACTATAATGTACGTTAAAATGGGCATACACAGCGGAAGAAGTATGTTCCAGAAGATCCGCCAGGTACTTGCCCCGTCTATCTTCGCCGAATTTTCTATCTCTTTGGGAACGCCGCGCATAAACTGCCGCACGAGAAAGATGTTCACCGCCCCGCCGCCGAAAATATTCGGTATGGTAAGGGGATATAGCGTTCCTATCCAATTCAGGCTGTTGAATATCACGTACAGCGGTATCTGAATTACTATCGCCGGAAGCATTATGGTTGCCAGCACTACGCCGAAAAGCACCTCGCTTCCCTGAAATTTTACGCGCGCGAACCCGTAGGCGCACAGCGATGCCGACAGCGGTACCGCTATAACGTTGAACACTATAACGAAAAACGTGTTCTTGAAGTAGTTCAAAAGCGTTACGTCCATAACCGTTTTATACGAAACGATCGACCACGCCGAAGGGAAGAACCGAACGGGCAGGCTGTATGATTCTTCGTTGGTCATGAAACTTTTGAAGAACATAAAGAAGAACGGAAACATGAAAAACACGAGCATTGCCGCCATGAAGAAATAACTTATTCCCGCCCTTACTGCGGCTCTGTTTTTCCTGTTTTTGCCGTTCTTTCCGCCGGCTTCGTATGCGCAAACGTTTTTCATATCACGCGTCCTCCCCGTAGAACACCCACTTGCTCGTTCTGAAAACCACAAGCGTGAGAAGGCCGATTATAACGAAAAGTATCCACGACAGCGCGGACGCGTACCCTATCGCCGGCGACGACGAAAACGCCGTGAAATAAATGTTTATAACGAAGAACAGAAGCGAATTTTTCGGCCCCGCGTTGCCGCCCGTGAGAACGAGAACCCCGCCGAACGTCTGCAAAGAGCCGATTATACCCATTATGAGATTGTAGAAGACCATCGGGCTGCACATGGGTATGGTAATGTGTATAAGTTTCTGCAAGCCGTTAGCCCCTTCCAGATCGCACGCCTCGTACAGTTCGGGGGAAATGCCGTTCAGAGAGGCTATCCATAAAACCATTCCCCCGCCGAGCCCGAACATATTAAGGAATATAAAGGTTGCGAGCGCGGTGTTTTTTGAAGTTAAAAAGGCAAATTCGGGCAGGCCGAGGCCGGTTATTATCTTATTGCCGAGCCCGTAGTTCACGTCGGTAAAATTTCTCCACAAAAGCCCGCTTATTACCCCGGGAATGACCACGGGCAGATAATACAGCGTTCTGAATATCTTTATGCCTTTGAGTTTTTTGTTGAGAAATACCGCAAGCATGAACGACAGCGCCATGGTGAGCGGAATGTTTATAAAACTGTAAAGAAAAGTTACGCCGAGAGATTTGCCGAAAACTTCCCAATCGTCGGTAAAGGGGCGCGTGTAATTTCTGAAATTGTTCCACACCCTTTCGGTGATTCCGTCGTACTTGAAAAAACTGTCGTACAGCGAGGTGGCCATGGGTAGCACGGTAAAGAACAGTATGCCCAAAATAACGGGCATCACGTAAGATATGCCAACCCAGTTCTTTCTGAAATATCTGCCCGCCGCCTTGAAGAAGTAAAGCGGATCGTCTTTATTTAATTCCGCATAAGGCTTTTTACCGTTCCGTCCGGTATTCATACTTATTCTCCTGATACGTTTTTACGCTTTACGTTTTCCGCCGGCTTTACGTTTTGCGAGCGGATAACGGGCCGCGTCAATCGGAATTGATTATCCTGTTTATATTTCTCGCAACGTCCGCACAGGTTTCGTCTATATCTTCCGGAGCGCCCGTCCAGCCGGTGCACCTGTCTATGAGGTTAAGCATTGCGGAATCTATCTGGGAATACAGATCCACGTTCACGCCGTTGAGATAATCTTTAAGCGTATCGCGTTCGGGGTACGCTATAAACGCGTTCTGGTTGAAACGCACTTGCGCGTCGGGTATGGTGCGCCATACAGCGTCGTCGCTTGAAGCAAGGGACTTCATAACGGGCACGGCGTTGCCGGATTTCGAAAACGCCTGCTGCCCCTCCTTGCTCATCATGAACGCGAGGAACGCCCAAGCTTCGTTGGAATGTTTGCTCGTTCTGGAAATGCCGTATCCGCTGGTTCCCGCGCCGATATAGCCTGTTTCGCCGATTTTCGGGAAGGAAACCACGTCGTAATTTATTCCCGCAACTTCAAGGTTGCTGAGTATCGGGCGGACGGCAAAATACATTACCGCTTTGGAAGTGTTGAATATCTCTTCCGTCTTTTGCGTGGGATTTATGGTGTATCTTTTCACCATAAGTTCCTTCATCGCGAGAAGGCCGGCTTTCGCTTCGGGCGTGT
>JAFTDZ010000198.1 GCA_017453885.1 Clostridia bacterium | reverse complement strand
TTTTTTTGCGACGTTGAAGAAGGAAAAGATATACAGGATAGCGGCGTACAAGAAAACGCGTGAAGAGGTCAGGTCGATCGTATTCCGATACATATTCATTTATTACAACAGGAAAAGGATCTCGACGGTCAATCCTGGAGGGTTATCCCCGGTAGCATACAGAGAACGGATGACAAAGAAATTGCCTTTGGCTGCCTGACGAAAAACGCCGCATCCATTTTTCACTGCGTTACGCTATGCTTCACTGCGGAAATTGATGCGACAGAAAAGAAAATTTCAAATTTTGGGTGTTTTGCGACTGCACATTTCTTGACAATTCCACTTATCACACTTTCGCTTAAACAAAAAGTGCGTAAGTCATTTTTTTCTTAACTTACACACTTTATTTTACAATCTCGTGGCATCACGCCACGCCTGATTTTCAACGCCCCGCCTTTACCGAAAAATCCCTATGGACACTCTGGTTTTTGCGGTCGGTTTGTTTTTGTCAGGTCAGAAAAGGTTTGTTTCTTTTATATTCCACGCCGCTATGTTGTTTATTGCGGCGTTTTCTTTTATCGGCTTCAACCTCGGGGCGGATTTGTTTTTCCAAAAAGCCCTTCTCGTTATCGCTTGAGAATCGTTCGCGAATACCTCTATAACCGAACGATCTACAAAAATATCCAGCGTTATTTTTTCGCCCGCGCTTACGTTTAGCGGAGCCTTTTCCACAGGTTTGGCGTTCAACCCGCGAACGCAGCGCGCGGCGTCGAATACCAGCGAGTTTTCGGCTTTATCGTAATAGACCTCGACGTATTCCGTTCTCGTAAAGTAAATTTTCAAGCCTATCTTCGCGTCGGGCGAAACGGTCGCTTCGATCGTAATTTCGCAACACTTCGGGTTCACCTTGCTTAAATCGCCGGTCTTATCGTAGCGCAATCCGCGCAGTTCCGAGATAGGGGCAATGCCGAGAGAGCCGTCCTTTTTTAGCCACAGGGAACGGGGGAGCGAATATACGCCTGCCCAACCGCTGACGACATGTTCTTCAAATTCACCGTGGCGGTCGTCGTGAAGCCAAGCCCACATTATTTGTCTGCCGTCGGGAGCGATCAATGCTTCCGGAGCGAAGAAGGTGAAATCGTTCCAACTCATTCTTCCGTGGCTTTCGATCTCAAACGGTCGGTCTTTCGCGTAGGGATCGTAACTGCCTATATAATATTGACAGCCTTTGTTATGCGCGATGAATAATTGCAGGTATTTATCCGAAAATTCCCCGCCGTTTTCCGAAAGGGGAAGGGGGAGAAAACTCGGGCACATATCGTCCTCGCTGTCGTCGGGATAGTCTTTGCCCGTCTTTCTCTTGTAGAAACGGCCTTCGTGCTTCCATTCGCGCAGATCGTCGGACGAGAAAAGTTCCGTCCAGTCGCCCTTGTATTCGTCGGGGGAGTCTTTTTTATCTCTGAAAAGATTCAGAACGACGAGAGCGCCCGCCTGCATATAATACTTTCCGTTCGCCTTCCATATATTGCTCGGATCCGCCGCGCCGATAAAAACGTCTTTACCGTTTTCGGTTATTTTGGCGTAACCGGGTTCGGTAGCGGGAACGGCAAGTTCCGCGAATTTTTCCCATTTCGCGTAATCGCCGGCAATATCGTTACTCTTCGCGATGCGTATTCCGCCCATAGAGGGAGAACCCGGTACAGGCAGAGCCCAGTAGGAAACATAGACGGTACCGTCGTCGTCCACAAACGCGCCTCCGCTGAATATTCCGCCGTCGAGTTCGTCGGGGATAAGTGCGTCCGGAAGCATGCTCCAATGCGTGAGATCGGTACTTACCATATGGCCGTAACGGTAATAATCGTTAAAATTATGATACAAATACATTAAATGATATTTGCCGTTTGCGTAGAAAGCCGCGTTCGGATCCCCGGGGAAACCTTTATCTCCGGGCGTTGCGAAGTGAAATTTCGGGCGATACGGATCGTTCAGCAGTTTTTCACGAAGGAGCGAGGCGTAAGCAATCGCTTTCTGAATGTTCTTTTTTGTAATTTTCATTTTGAAATCCCTTTGTTTCCTGTTTAAGAAAACGTTTTCATAAATATTCTAAACAAAATGAAACAAAAAGTCAAGAGTTTTTATAATAAAAAAGATACGCTTTGTATCGCGTTCGTTTTAAGAAAAGGGAAGGGGGAGAAGGTCAAACGGAATCCCTCTCGATAAGAAAAGGCAACAAAACACGTTTTTCCGTCTTTTTTTGTTTGCCGTTGCCGGTGTTTTTGATGCCGTCAAGCATCATTTCGGTTATGCAGTTTGTAATTTCCGCCTTATTGTGCCCGACACAGGTTATGTTCATCAGTTCGGCTATCTCCATATCGTCGTAAATTATAAGGCTGACGTCCTCTTTGAACTTCATTCCTCTTTCATATACCTGACGGATAACTTCCATGCCTACTTCGTTACTTACCGCCAGAATAGCAGGGTGCGGATATTTATCCATGATCCCGCTCACGGCGCTTTCCAGCGAGGTGTTGCTGTTAAGCGCGATCATATTCGCGTAGGGCGGAAGCATTCCTCTTTTTTCATAGGCGTTTATAAACCCTTTTGTCCTGTATTTGAAAAAGTTTTCATTCGCGTAGTCGATCATCACAACGTCGTCATAGCCTTTTTTAATAAAATGATCGACGGCGATCTCCGTGCCGTAAGTATCGTCAATAGTCAATGAATCAACGTTTTTATCTATATCGAGAAAGAGTTGCAGAGAATAGATGTGGTTTTTGTTTATAACCTCGTAATCCTGCGTAAGGCGAGAATCCGGTATGTACAGAAAAGCGGACGCCCTTAACGATAAAAACGTTTGCACGTACTTTTGCTGTATTTCTGGATCGTTATACGTAAGCGCGAGCATTATGTTATATTTGTACGATTTGATGTAGTTTTTGAGAGATTCGGCTATCGAGTTTATAAAAAGGTTCTTTATGCTTGGTATAAGGCAGCAAACGAATTGGCTCTGCGCGGTTTTCAGCGCGGACGCGTAAAAATCGGGAGTATAGCCCATTTCCTGCGTTACTCGGCGAATCTTCTTCGCGGTTTCCGCCGAAACTTTAGCGGTTCCCCTGAAATATCTTGATATTGTGGCGATTGAAACGCCTGCCCTTTGAGCGACTTCTTTTATGGTTGCCATATAATTTCCCTCACGGTTTTCTCTATTATAACAAAATTTTTGCGCTTTAACAAGAAAAACGAATAGAAAAAATCATATTTCTCATTATAAATCCTGCGGGCGTTTGTGAAAAAATAGAAAAAAATTCCTAAAAACTATTGACAACGGAATATTTTGGTGATATAATATAGGCAATGAAAACGTTTTCATAAATGTTTTCAAATAATAACGAACGGGCACACCCTGTTCAAAAGGAGAAAATGCATGAAAAAGCAAAGAAAACTCGTATTGCTTTCGCTCGTTATCGCGCTTGCGGTATCGCTCGGAGTTTCGTTCGGTCTTTCGGCATTTGCAGAAGAAACCGAATCTCCGAAAACCATAACCGTTCTGAACGGTTTGTATAATAAGGAAAACGTAGGGCTTTCAAACAATCTCGACACAATCAGTATTACCACCAAAGAATATTGCGGCAACAGCGGTTCTTCCATAAAGTACGAGGTGAGCAAAAGCGGACCTAACGAAGGGAGAGGTATCCATTTCTTCCCCGGCATCTCGTTTGAAGGTTACACTTCGATAGATATAACCGTAAAGACTACGAAGGTAATTCCTTACGGATATTTCGGTTATCAGGTATTTCACGGCGGAACGGACGGCGGCTTCCACGATACGGTAAATATAACCGGCGTTGAAGTTATAGGTACGGAGGAAAGACCGACCGCGGAGTGGACTACTATTTCCGTAAGTCTTGCGGATATAGCGGGCAAACTCGGTTCCGAAACCGTTGGCAGAGTTATTTTCGTATGTAACGTGATAGCCGGTCAGGAAGATGAAACCACCCTTTATATTTCCGATATTTCGCTCAAGGCGGAAGGAAAGGATCCGGTCGTTCTTCTCGACGCCGCGTCTTTGAGGTCCATAGGTCTTTCCAACCCCGGAAACGACGCGACGAGCGTTTCCACCGATGTGGTGAACGAGGGTTCCCTCAATTCGCTCAGATACGACGTAAGCGAAACCGGCCCCAACGTTGGCAGAGGGATACATTTCTTCCCGTGCATACCTTTCAACGGAATAACCGCCATACAGATGACGGTAAAGGCTTCCGAAGTTATTGATTACGGCGCATTCGGCTTCCAGATATTTTACGGCGGAACGGACGGCGGTTTCCTCGTTACTACCGATATGCAGGTAGAAGGAGTATTTACCGAAGAAAGACCGAACGCGGAATGGAAGACGATAACCTTCCCCATAAGCGAAGAACTTTCGGAAAAACTTGCGGATAATATCGTGGGAAGACTTATTTTCGTCTGTAACCTCGTAGAGGGTAGCGAGAGCGCCGCCACGCTTTATATCGACAGCGTAAAACTCGTTAAAGCGGCGGATTACGCGGGTTACGAATACGTAAAACCCGTAGAGGAGATCCCCGACGATCTCGATATGTCGCCCAAGACCATTCTCGACGGAGAAACCGATCCCGCATCTCTTATTCTCGCTCACCCGGATCAAGAAACTATAGAAAAGAATACCGAAGTAGTTTACGGCGACCACACTTCTTCGCTCAAATACACTTTACCGGCGGAATGCTCTGACATAGGTAGAGGGTTTCATATCTTCCCCGGCGGTGCTGAAGGTGCTTTGGATATGCGCGCGCACAATATTATCAACCTCACCATGAAAGCGGAAAAGGATATGGTTTACGCTTTCTTCGGAATTCAGGTTTACGTCGGCGACTATCCCGGCGCTCCCAACGAAAGACCGTTGACCAACTTGCTTTCCGACGCGACGCCTACCACCGAATGGCAGAATATTGTTTTCAATTACACAGATTATCGTTCAAGCATGGGCAGCGTTACGAGGTTGATAGTTTCCACTTTCGCCGACGGCGTGGAAAACGTTATCTGGTACGATTCCATGGTACTCACGAACACCGAATATTACGAAAAGGTAGTTTATGCGGGCGACGAAATCGTTTCCACCGACCTTGCTGTTGACTCCGTTGCGCTCACCGACGCGTCAGGCGAATACAAAACGGGCGAAAGCGCGCTTAAATTCACGCTTTCCAAGGACGTTACCGCCGGGCACAATATCGTTATTCCGGTAAATTACAACGCTAAGAGATTTAATCAACTCGACGTGACGTTGTATCTTTCCGACTGGACTTCGTTCGATTATTTCGGCTGGCAACTTCACTATATCCCCACCGCGGCGCAAGGCGGCCTTGTACTTCAGAACATTGAAGGAATGGGCGCAGGCTGGGCTACGGTAACTTACGACCTCACGCCCTATACCGGCACGGAATATCTCGATCTTATCAATCTTTTCTTCACCGCGCACTTCACCGCAGGAGCGGAAAAAGATATGTATATCATCATAGATAACATAACTTTCAGAGTGGTTGACGAACCCGCCACCGCATATATCTCCCTCGCCGATAAAGTCGCCCCGAGGATCAATTATATCAAATACTTCAACCTTGAAAACGAGGCGGAGATAGGCGACGTTATCAACCTTTCCGGCATAACCGTTGCCGACAACGAGGACGCGGAACCCACGCTCGATATAGAAGTTACTTTCGGCGGGGAAGTCGTCGAGATCGGAACGGAAAAGAAATTCACCGTTGAAAATTACGGAACTTATAACGTAAAACTCACCGCAAGGGACAAGAGCGGAAACGAGAGCGTAGTCACGCTCGTATTCGCCACCGGCGAGGCTCCGGCCGATTCCGCAAGCGAAAACGCGACCGGCGACAAAGTAAGCGGATGCTTCGGTTCGGTTTCGGGCGGCGCGGCGTTGTTTGCGGCTCTTATGGCGATCTCCTGCGCGGTTCTTAAGAAAAAAAGGGCTTGATAAGCGGAGGTAAAAATGAATAAATTATTCAAAAAAATAATCTGCGCTACCATGGCGGCGTCTCTCACCGCCTTCTGCGCGGGGTGTTCGGGCAAAACGACTTCCGACGGCGGAGATATTGCCGACGGGGAAGTTTCCGGCAAACTGAAAGTATGGGGGATAAACCCCATATGTATAACCGGTTACGAGCAGGTTCTTGAAGTAGATCCCACGAACAGCAACGGATTATACACCAAATGGCTTATGGAATCGTTCAAGGAAAAATACCCAAACGTGACCGTAAGCGTGGAAACAGCGGGGTGGGAACTCGAACTCAATAAAAACATAATGACGGCTATCGGCGCGCACACCCAGCCGGACGCGCTCGCCACGGCGACGTATACGCCTATACTTTCGCGGTACGGGCACCTTGCCATACTGAATATCGACGAGGAGATAGAAAGCGACCTTATAACAGCGCTTGACGATTTCTGTATCCATCAGGGCAAGAGATACGCCGTTCCCGTAGTAAACGGATGCATACAGTTGTGCGTAAACAAAGCCGTTTTGAGGAAGGCGGGCATCATAGACGCCGAAGGCAACGTTGTCGCCGAATACGAAAAATTCCACCCGCTCGCTCCGGAAACAATGGAAGATATGCTCGAAGTGAGCAAAGTCATAAAAGCGTGGGCGAAGAAGCAGAGCGGCGACGCGGCTAAAACAGGCGGCTTCCTTATGTGTACCACCAATGCGGATTCACACATAAGGGCGTTGATGTTCATGGCTGCCGCCGGCGGAGATTTTGCCGATAACTACGGCAACGTTTATCTCAATTCGCCCGAAAACATAAAGGCTTACGAATATTGCAGAGAACTTTATAAATACACCACGGACGGCGCCGACGGCGCAAATACGCAAGCCGACCTCAATTCTCTTTTCTACAACGGGCTTGCAGCGTATTTCATTACCGATCCGGAAATCGTATATCCCATCGCGAGGAGCGGCGGATACGCCGGCTTCAATGAGGAAGATCTCGGTTGGATGTCCGTACCCGTATTCGAGGGCGTGGGCATAAAGGCGAGCGTTGACGTGGGTTGTATTCTTTTCGCCGTGATGCAACAGGGCAAAAACACCGCCGCGGCAAAGGCTTTCGTAAACCATTTGCTCAGTTACGAGGCGCAGAAGAAGGAATTTGAAATAATCGGCAGAACTCCCGTCAGAAAGAGCGTTCTCAGAGATATAAAAGAAGAAAATTCCGACTGGTATCAGAAGAACAAGAACAGCATCGACGCTTTCCTTGACGAAACCGTTACGGTAAACAAGGGCATTCCCACGCTCGAAAACAACTCGTCCCTCTGTTGGGACGCCTGGAACGCGATGTGGAAAGACGTGTGCTGGACGGATAAAGATATCCCGACGCTCGTAAAGAACTGCGCGCAGAAATGGACCAACTATCTCGCAGAGGAAGATTGATCGTAAAATACTTTTCAGGATGCCCCGTGTTTTTGCGGGGCTTCCTGTTCGAAGCAGGAGATTTATATGACAAGAGAAAAGAGAGAAGCGGCGCACGGTCTGGCGTTGATAACGCCCATAATGATAAGTTTTACCGTTTTTACGGTCGTTCCTCTTGCTATGCTGTTTTGGTATTCTTTCCGGAATTATAACATTCTTAAGAATACGAACGTATGGAACGGATTTACCAATTACGTAAGAATATTTACGCGGAAAGAATATCTTTCGTCGCTCGGCACCACCATTCTTATGGCTGTTATACTCACCGCCGTGTCGGTAAGCGTTTCTTTTTTGGTCGGTCTCGGCTGTACGAAGGTCAGGAAGCATCAGGGGCTTTTAAGGACGATATGGTATATTCCTTCCATAATACCTATTTACGTA